>JANOUJ010000023.1:0-5126 GCA_031416815.1 Chitinophagaceae bacterium | reverse complement strand
TTACTCATATTAAAAATTGCTGCATACCCTGTTGTAGCCGGCACATAACAATAGCCAATGGGTAACAATGATTGCTCATTCCATTTCTGCGTTCCTGCAGAATGTGTCTTAAATCGTTTATGTTGCTTTCCTTGCATTTTTACTTTTTACTTCTGACTTGGTTAGATGCCTGTTTGAAATTATTGCATAAAAAAGCCCCGATTTTTGTCGGGGCCGTTTTTGAATCAGTTAGTTTTGGTGAACTTTATGATGCAGCATAACATGCCCCTCGATTGTCATCATTCGCCTTGAGCGAACTAAAACAATTTACCCCTTCGATATGTAATTGTGTGCGTGACATGTTTTGTTGTTCTTAATTTGTTTTGCCTTGCAAAGATGAATTTATTTTTATGATACTACCAAATTTTTATGAAGAAATTTTAAACATATTTTTTGTTGTGTATTTTTTACGCTGATGAAAGAGTAGTAAAATCAATGGTTTCAGCATGCAAGCAATTAAAAATTAATGCCTAGAATTTGTACTTCAAAAATATACCAGTAACCAAAGTTATCGTCCTTTTCAAAATTAACTTTCCAGTCGCCGGAGAATTGTAAAGTGTCCATACCTGAGTTAGCTTTAACAATGTAGGTCCCATCAACACAGCATAGTTGTTCTTCAACTATACAATTCTTTACAGCTATTTCTTCAATTTCAATATCATCATAAGCTAATTTATAATTGTTAAATATTGCTTTAAATTCATCAATCGTAAGCGGAAAATGATTATTTAGCCGGATATTCTCATTCCTGAAATTGTGCGTCCACTCAATCGGTTTTTTCTGCAAAATATAATTGATGCATTCATCTGAAGCGGTATTGCTGTTTTCATAAACGGGATCAGGGTAGAATTCATCATAAATAAAATTAGAAGTTGTGCCCGGTATATTAATATCGCTCATCTCATGCTCAAAAAGTTCTTCGGTAACGAAACGATAGAGTTCCCTGGCAGTTATGTTGGGGCTGCAAACATTAAAATTAATATTGTGTCCGTTAAGATGTTTTAACAGGCGATTCCATTCTTCTTCAATTTCATCATCGGTAATTTGCACTACTGGTTTAAAGTGGGTGGGCTGACCAATTTTATCAAATACTTTAATATACACAGGGTTTTCTGCATGTTTTTCAAATTCCATAATGTAATTCAGGAATTCATTTTCTATGTTTGGAAGGAGACCTTTATCGGATTCTAAATTACCAAACTCTGCTCCATTCTCCAGCATGAGTTTCATTCTCAGAAAATCATTCTCCGCTTTCAGCCGTTCCTCTTCATTTAGATGTTTGAACTCTTCTGACATAAAAGAAATTTAATAATCTACTTCTTCCAACTGTTCTACGGTTGGCATCTCATTGTAAACTTTACCATTCAATTCTCTGCCCGCTTTCTTTTTATTTGTACCACCCCATTGTTTAAAAAAGAATGCGACCTTATTTTTGGCACATTGATCCTGGATATCCAATACCCAATCAGGATTCATTGGCCTCGGTGTTCTACCACTTTCGCCACCAACAATTACCCAATCAATTTTCTTCAAATTCATTTTGGGTAAAGGCCCAATCAAGGGTTCGCAGGATAAAAATTTAGTTTTCGCATTTGTTTTTCTTAAATCATCAACCCGGTGCATCACTTTTTCATTCTCTACAGAAACTCCCATCCAGATATTATGTGTCCAGTTAAGTTCCTTGTGATATTTCAATAAAATCTCAGAACGCTTAGTCAACACCTGGAAAGTGTGCTGAGGACAATTGTTCATAGTGTGAAATACCTTTTTAATAAATTCCAACGGCACATCTTTATGAAACATATCACTCATTGAATTAACAAAAACAATCTTTGACGATTTCCAGCTATAAGGCGTTAGCAAAGAGTCTTCATGTGTTCTCAACTTAAAGCCATCTTTATATTTATCAATGCCCATTGCCTTTAATCGACGGGTCATTACTTCTGCATAGCAAAACTTGCAACCGGCAGAAATTTTTGTACAGCCTGTGGTTGGGTTCCAGGTCATTTCTGTCCATTCGATAGATGATTGTGCCATTACATTTTGTATTTTGGTTTGATTACTTCGTTTGCGATTTTTAAAGCATTTGGATTATTTGTAGCCATCATAAAATGATACATGATAGAATTTGTACTATTTTTCAAAACAAAAGACTCTGAAACGAATTTAAAAACACTATTCAATCTTTGTTTATAAAGTTCTCCAGCTATGTTCACGGTGTTTTTTTCTTTTTCAATAACAGTTTCTAAACCAAAGAGCGTGTTTTTTTCCTTTGTTTTATAAAAGTGATTTTTGATTTCCTCTTGAGTTAACCCAAGAAATTTTTCCAGTTTTAAAAGCCATGCATCTGAAATATTTCCATCATTTTTTAATAGCCGACTTATTCCAATACCAGTGGGAACCAATATCCACAAATCTACCCCTAATTCTTTTAAGGCTTCGATTGAACTCCAATTTACAGACATGCCATAAGGATCAATAAAAATTAAGGCTCGGTAGTTTTTATTTAATTTTAAAAACTCAGACATACGAATAAGCTTATCATTGCAATCAGCATTTACTACATGTGCGTTACGTCCAAAGTAGTTTTCTTGGATTCTTTTCTCCAGTTGGCTTTTATGTGACTCATCCAATTCTACAAAATAATACAAATCGAAAGGAGAAGGTTCAACAATATCAAGAATACGCAATGCTGTTCCTTTTTTTATTTCTTCCTTTTCATCTGTTTCTATAATACCAGAGCCAGCAAACCCATCAAAATACATGGTCTTTGCCCAAGATTGCTTATCCATAATTTTAAGGTATGCTTTTGCATAACTTACAACTATATCCATTTTTGCTTCGGTCCAACTGCCGCCAAATTGATTCATAAAAAGGTAGATTTAATGAGAATAAATAAGTTTTAAAATTAAGCATTATGATTTAGAACAATTTCCCCTGTTGCCCCGGCCGCTGAAATAATTTTGTATTCAAACTCCACTCCTCTGCGTTCATGTTATATAGCTTGCCATACTTTTTATATTGCTGTGCCACCATATTGGCAATACTTCCTTCACCACGCATGCGTACACCCCAACGGGAGTCGTTCACTTTTCCGTCGTGACTTTGTTCAATTAAATGCCACACTTTATCAGCATGGTTTGGAAAGTTTTTATACAGCCAGTCGTGAAATAAAAATTTGATAGCACCATTTAACCGGATGAAAGTATAAGCTGTAAATGTGGCCCCATTATCCGATGCCGCTTTCATGATCCGTTGCATTTCGTGTTCATTCAGTCCTGGTATCATTGGTCCCATCATAACGCCCATACGTATGCCGGCACTGCTTAATTCGTTAATGACTTTTAATTTTTGTTTGGCGGTGGTGGTTCGGGGCTCCATACTGCGTCGCAGATCTTCATTAAAAGACGTGATGGAAACCATGGCAGATACAATTCCTTTTTTCGCCATTTCCTGCAATACATCTTTATCTTTTAATATCAAGGAGTTTTTGGTTAGTATGCCCACCGGCTGGTTGAATTCGTTGCACACTTCCAACAAGCCCCTTGTTAAACGGTACTTTTGCTCGGCTGGCTGGTAACAATCGGTATTGCCACTTAACATGATAGGTGAGCATTCCCATTTTGGGTGCATCAAAAATTTACGCAGTAACTTGGGAGCATTTTTTTTGATGAGTATCTTTTGTTCAAAATCAAGCCCGGCACTGTAACCCCAGTATTCATGAACATTGCGGGCATAACAATAAATACAGCCATGCTCACAACCGGCATAAGGGTTCATGCTGTAGCTCATGCCCACATCTTTACTTTCTACCTTGTTCACAATGGTTTTTGATTGCATCTCGATGTATTGTGTGGCAATATTGCCGGTTTCCCAGTCATCAACGCCTTCAATATGTTCCTGCGTTATTTCATCTTTGAGGAAACGGTTCTTGGTATTAAACTGTGCACCACGCCCGGCGAGGTATTGTGCTTTTTCATCCTGGTGTGTAGCAGACACTTTATGATGATCTTGTTGAAGTTTATTGTTTTCCATATTTTTTACCACAAAGGACATGAAGGGTTTACTAAGTACACAACGAGTCCTTTGTAAACTTTGTGTTGCATTGTGTACCTGGAGAAAAAAACTAACCAAACAAATCTCCCTGCTTTGTCGCCACCGGTAAATTTTGAAATTCAAACCGCTTTGCAACCTGGTATTTAAATTCCCCCACCGGTCGCTTTAATAACAACATGCTATCCGCAATAAACCGACCGGTAAAATGTTTGTGACTGTATTCTAGCCAACCTTTTTCATATTGCCAGGGCAATAATTTTTGGGCAATCAAAAAGTACGGTTCTAAGATAAAATGGGGCTTGTTATCGTCATTCAGTTTCATCAGCCGCTGCGTTTGGGTGCGTATTTGCTTTACCAGGCTTTGAACAGGTACTTTGCTGGTTATATTAATGTAAATGCTGTGACTGGGAAAACCGCCATAATCCTTCAGCTCTATCTTTACCGGTTGAAAGCCCATGGCAATAGTATTTAAATGATTGGTGACTCTTTCTTCCATCATTTCGTATTGTTTATAATTTACCAGCGTAATGTGCGGCTTGCCCCAAAGGGCTGTTTGGGTCTTATACTTTTCATGAAATTCAGTCTTAACAGCCATAATCCTGTTTCGCAGTTCTTCATGAGGAGATAATATGAGTAAGTACTCATAAATGCGGTATCCTGGCAGCAATGGCCCCAATAATTCACTCATGGTTGAAAATATAAGGTTACTAAATATACAGTCTAATTATTTTAGCATAAAAATACTAAATATTTTGGTATTAAATGATGAAAATTATGGAAGTGGGAAAAGATTTTTTGGCTCATTTATTAGTGTCAACAGATTTACCCAGCGGGACCCTTATGGATTGAATACAAATGCAATTTGGCATTAACGTGTCGCTACTTCATTCTGTTTATTAAAAAAATCAAGTGCATAAAAAAAGAGTCCCGCAAAACGGGACTCTTTCAATAAAATGCCTGGAAGATCAATAACCAAAAAGCTCTTCTAAACCCAGTTTTTTTACTTCGCCGAATTTCTTCATTTCATCCAT
>JANOUJ010000022.1:0-7655 GCA_031416815.1 Chitinophagaceae bacterium | reverse complement strand
GCTGATAACTTATTAAAAATAAAAAGATAATTTTGATAAGTGAACAACATTGTAAACTAAAAATAATAAATGGCATTTCCACCCAGACCCAGGGGCACCTTTAACCCCCGTTTTAAAAAAGAACAACAACAGGAACACCGTACCAACCACATGATCAGAGCACTTGAAGTGCGTTTGGTTGGTGAAAACCTTGAGCCTGGCGTTTACTCACTTGCTGATGCTATTAAAATTTCAAAAGAACAGGACCTGGACCTGGTGGAGATATCTCCCGGTGCTAAACCACCTGTTTGCAAAATAATAGACTACAATAAATTCCTTTACGAAGAGAAGAAGAAAAAGAAGGAAATGAAGGCTAAATCCAAGACCAGCGAGGTTAAGGAGATACGCTTTACACCCAATACCGATGATCATGATTTTGAATTTAAGGTAAAACACGCCGAAAAGTTCCTGAGCGATGGTGATAAAGTAAAGGCCCATGTACAGTTTAAAGGCCGTGCCATCATGTTTAAGGAAAGAGGCGAATTGTTGTTATTAAAATTTGCCGATAGGTTGAAAGATGTGGGTGCACTGGAAGGCTTACCAAAGATGGAAGGAAAGCGTATGCTGGTGATGTTTGCACCTAAAGCAAAACTCTCTAAAAGAAAACAACAGGAAGCAGACAGGTTATAGTTTTTAATACATAAAAGATTTAAGGGAAGTTGTTGCTTCCCTTTTTTTATTTTTACACAGCATGGATACCAGTTTAAATAAATACATCAGCGAAACAGGCTTCTGCAGCCGGCGGGAAGCCGATAAGTATATTGAGCAACTCCGTGTAACCATTAACGGCGTGGAAGCTACCAAGGGAAACCGGGTAAAGGAAAATGATGTGGTTTTGGTAGATGGGGAGCCCATTAAGAAAAAGAAAACGGCTGTTTACCTGGTGCTCAACAAACCAAAAGGTGTAACCTGTACAACCGATCTTAAAGACAAAACGAATATTATCGATTTTATAAATTATAAAACAAGGATATTCCCGATTGGGAGGTTGGATAAAAGAAGTGAAGGATTGATCTTTTTAACCAACGATGGCGATATTGTAAACAAGATACTGCGTGCCGGCAACCATCACGAAAAAGAATACATGGTTTCTGTTGATAAACCGATCACGCTGGATTTTATTCAGAAGATGCGGAACGGCGTACGCATTTTGGGTACTGTGACCCAAAAATGTTTTGTAAAGCAGGAGGGTCCCAACCGGTTCAAAATTATTTTAGTGCAGGGCCTCAACCGGCAGATACGCCGCATGTGTGAGGCGTTGGGCTATAATGTGGAAAGCCTGAAACGCACCCGTATTATGAACATAACTTTAAGTAATCTGCCACCCGGCAAATGGCGGTATTTTACACCTGCTGAAATTGAAACAATAGGCCAAATGCTTAAGAATTCGAGTAAGACAGCAGATGGCAATGAGGGAATGGATGAGTAGCACCATGATTCCTGATTCATCCATACCAGGGATATCCTCTGTTATTTATTTTTTACGATATCCTCTGCAATTTTATTCAAAGCTTTTATTTTATCAGCAGGCAGTTTCATTTTTGCATTTTGCTGTCCTAGTAAGGCAGAAATAACTTGTACATGGCTTATAAATGAATTCTTGTCACTTATGTGTCCTTCCCGGCTCCATGCATCTTTAAAGTTTTTAACAACTGCTTTTCTTTGAGTTTCAACATCCGCAATGGTTTCTGCCATAAGTAAACCTGCAATATGGAAAGAAGCGCCTGCGGTTTTATGATAAAAAGCCGGCTTTGTTGCATTTTGCTGCCTGGCATTGTCAAGTGCCTTTGCACTTAGAATATCAATGTCTGCAGGTATGTTTAAATGTGCATTTTTTTTGTGCGAAAGAGCTAAAGCAAAATGGAGCCAATTAAAATATGGATAATAATTGATGGTATTTAAAAGCTTATCGCCATATTCAAAAGCCTTCCTGTAATATTCGGCTACGTAAATGAGCGCTGCATCATTTTTTCTGTCTGCTTCAAATAATCTTTTGTAAGATGCAGCAATTAAACTGCTTCTTTCAATTGTTTCTCCTTTTAAACTTTTCAATCCCTTTATAGCTGCCGTTATTTTTGTTTTTGCTGCTGCAACAGTTATTTTTTTAGCGTTCAATAGTGCTGCAGCGTTTCTTACACCAATGTTGTAATACTGCTCAATGGTTTTAACTGTGTAACAGGCGTTTTCCAACACAAATAACTGTTCATAATATTCCAAAGCCTTGTCAAACACGTTTAATGTTTTATATAATTCAGCCAGTCTTTCAACTATTCTTCCGTCTGTTTTCCATTCAGGCAGCAATGCACTTATTATGGCATCAACTGCCGGCTGTGCTTCTTCGTAAGTTTTTCTTTTAGAGCCACTGGTAAATTCGCTTATAAAATTTTCCAGTTGATAGATCACTTCTTCTGCATCTGAAAAATTAAATTTATGTTTTTTAGACCCCGATTTGGCT
The DNA here is from genome assembly GCA_031416815.1 of Chitinophagaceae bacterium. Taxonomy (GTDB): domain Bacteria; phylum Bacteroidota; class Bacteroidia; order Chitinophagales; family Chitinophagaceae; genus Ferruginibacter. Next base: position 5,161 of record JANOUJ010000022.1, on the reverse strand, counting down.
GTCTTAAAGGTATAAAACGGATCGCCATAACACTGGTAGGCGCCCCAGGTGTTGGTTTGCCCATATAGGTTATAGGTTGCTTCCCGGGCATCTCTTACCGCTTCGCCAAATGATTTTCCTTCAAACATTTTTTTGTAAATAGTATTTGAGAACAAGGCGGCAGCTTCATCGTCAATTTCCCAACCGGTAACAATGGCTGCTTTTACTCCCATCTGTATGAGCTGTGTACCAACACTGGCAGCCAGGTCGTATTTCTTACGCATTTGATCTAAATCCTTCATGTCGTATTCATTGGAAGAACAACAGTTGATGAATACAAATTCGGGAACGATCCTGATCCTGTCAAAATCTGCAGCCGTAAAGATCATTTCTTTACCAATAACCACACCGGTTGGGTCATCAGCTGTTTTACCCACTATACCATGTGAGGCAATGTGAATTATTTTGTAACTTTTATTAAGAATTTTCTGAACGATATCCGTATCCTGTTCGCCTATGCTTTCTGTTGTTTCTAAACCATTGCCTGTTAATATTTTTGAAACATGAAGCGCTTCATTTTCCGCGGCGGGCAAGGATGGATATTGATCATCGGTATATGGATTACCAATTACCAATGCCCTGTTGCTGTTATTCATGATCACATTTTCACGCTGTTCTCCGGATCTTAACTGGCGTATGATACCGGTATTGATAACCATTGGCTTGTCAGATATGCCATTGGCATCATGCAATAATTCCCATGGATAGCGGGCAGTTTCTTCATCAACCTGTAGCACCAGGTTACGCAGGTTTGAGCCATAGCCTTTAAATTCATTTGGTATTAGCAGTTCAAACAGCGTTTGCGAAAATTCTTTATTCCACTCGGAGTGCCTGGCAACTTTTTCAATAAGCGATTCAACCATCACTCTGTTTGCTGGTAGCGTTTCTTCATCTGCATGTGCTTTATCTGTTATGGAAATAAAACGAATGGGCAGCACACGGCGGTTACCACCACCTTTAGTTACAACAGAAACCTCAAGCCGGTGCCAGTTATCCTGCATATTTTCATCCGGAATAACTTTTAAGGATCCGGAACCTTTTGTTATCACCGGCGGTATAAATTTAAAATTGCTAAATCCGTCTTCTGCCAGATAGCCTTTTAAGATCCTGCTCATCTGGATAGATTTGTGCTGGTAAATTTCAACCAGTTCCACACAGTTTATTTTTTTATAGGTCTTCGGTGTTCCTTCCTGTTTAGACATGGCATCTAATTTTTCATTGGCCTGCAACACGGCCATCAGTATAGTTTTTACCGATGTGCTGATTCGCAATCCTGCAAAATCACTGCCTATCATTAAAGCCGAGATGCCAAAATCTGTAGTCAAAACTTCGCCATCAGTTTTTGTTATAACACGCTCATTAACTTTTATTGCCAGGGTAAGAAATGCCTGCGTTAATGTCACCAGCAAACGGCTTTCTGTAAGCGATCCAAATTCACCGAGTCCTGCTACAACACCGCCTTTGCATATCATCGTATCAGGGGCAGCATCGTCTGGTAATATTACCAGGTGGGTACCTATGTCGCCCGGATAATTGTTTACAACATGGTATTCACTCAATTTATAACCAAGAGCCTTGTCAAGATATCTTTCGGCATAAATAATTCCATCTCCTTTAAAATGGCCAACGACTACCGGGTATTGTGAATGCACTAAATCGCCATTGATAACCGAAATATTGATGATCTCTTTGCCTTTTGTTTTTTTCAACTTGCCCTTACCGCCTGCAATGGCATCATTTAATTCCTCGTCGGTTGGTATGGATGCAAAATCACTATCGGGCATAATTTGTATACTATCTGCACCTCTGGAGAATGGTTTTGTTTTGGATAGTGCCGGCTGATCTGTTTCCCCTTTTTGCAGCAATTCCTTAAAGCCTTGAAATGCATTTTCCAAATTTGGTATGCCACCATGATCAGCTGCTACATAATAAATGTTATCGGCATTTAATGTGGATGGTATGGTACTCCATAAAACCCTGCCATCTCCCTGCGAAGTAGAAGTGAAATTTATTTTTCCTTTCTCTATAAAATAATTTTCCGGTGTTTCATTATCCTGCCCGGCTATATAACGGAATACTGCATTATCATAATCTGTATTCTCGATAGCTTTGTAAAAGTCAAGTCCTTTCTTTAATACCGCAGCCGTGGGAACAGCCGTAAATTCATTATTTGCAGTATCCAGCTCTTTCCATTTCTTGCTATCAAAAATACCTTCTGAATTTTTTGGAAGCAACTGTACCAATCCAGGATATTCTTTAAACATTTCCAGCAAGCGTTTTTTTGTATGTATAAAATCAAGCAGGGCTATTTTTTTAATGATACCATCCTTACCTAACAATATGCGTATGGTACCATAAGAACCTTCATTGGGTACACCCATCATCAACACTTTTGTTTTTTTAGATGTAGTTAATTGTTTCCATAAAGCCGGGTCCGTATGGATCATAACCCTTAATAACAAACCTCCCATGGAGTGTGCAATGAAATGAAATTCATGATTCGTTCTTTCTTTATTTTCCAGTTCCCTTCTTACTGCTTTTGCAAGCAGTTTTGCAGTATCTGTTAGATCTTTACGCCAATCGTATGCAAAAGGATAAACGTCAAAATCAGCAGAGAGGTAATTGATAAGGTTGTTGTATGTCTGGCCATTCAGGGTTACTGCTTCTATATTTGCGGCATCAATTTTTAATTTTGTTAAACCGCCTGTTACAATGCCGATATAGTTAAGCCATAACCTGTCTTTTTTACTAACATCATCTAAATTACTACCCATTATACCTGGCAACATGAACACTGCTGGCTTTTTACCGGTTACACCACGTTTGTGAACAATAGAAATATCTGCTGTTGCACCAATGACCTGGTAAAGCGCTTCAATTTTTTGCGGCTCTATAAGTGCTGCCAGTAAAGCATCCTGGCTTGGTTTATTTTTAAAGTAATTAAAGTGGTTTACTGTTGCTTGCTGTTCAAAATGTTCTTTTACCAGGGATTCCCGGTACGTACCTCTAAACATCGAATTGCTGTTAACAACCAGATCATGGGCCTCTCCAAAATAAAGATTGGTTGACATAACCAGCAGGCTTTTTAAAATACCCGAACGTTCAACATCCCCTGAAATAACAAAGAGTTCAGATTGTATTACCCGGTTTGGATTATTCAGCAGGCGTAACAGGGGAGACTCGGGTATTTGTGCTGCCACTCCGGGAAAAACACTGATATCCGTTCTTTCGTGTACAACAGCTTTAGCAAAATCAAGGAACAGTGTAAAAGGCATGCAGGCAGCAGCCCCAGGTATTAGTTTAAGTAAATTACAAAAAACATTTACGAGGTTATCCATGCGGCTGTCAATCAAAACTGTTCCGGCAGCGGGGCATGCAACCCTCACCATTTTTCTTACATCAATCTTTTTTGTGGCGGCTGCACTGTTGGCTGCAGTTGCTTCATTTTTCAGTGGTTTAAAATCTTCATTGTTATTGATGATTGCCATTTCCTTGTTGTCAAATGGTTTTTCACCATGGCTGCATCGTGCAAGCAGGTCGGCAACAATACCGCCTCTTGAGTGTGAAACAATATCAATTACCATCTCATTTGGCAAAGTATTTAAGAGGTCAGTTACATTTTTTACCGGGCTTTCCGATAATGTTTTATGTTCAAAAGCAAGCACACGGCCTCCATAAAAAGCAAATAGTTTGCTATATGCACCATTGGTTTTTAATTCTTTAAAACCCCCTTCGGTGTTCGAATTGGTGCCATGAATAAATAATAGGTAAGGTTTATTTTTTTCAGCAGTCTTTGCATCAAATCTGATGAATTCAAACTTGTCATTCAATCCATGTAGCCCGTAAGCAAGGCCCGATTCCATCTTGTTTACCAACAACTGCGCCGCACCTTTCGCCACCATGCCGGTAATAATTTTCAGTCCTTTCGTTTTAATGATATCGCCGGAATCTCCCCGGGATTCGCCGGGCGATGCAAAAAAAGATGGTACTTCCAATTCTCCTTTCTTACCTCCGCGATTTGTACCGGGCTTGGATTTTAAAAAAGATTCAAAATCATCTGCCCGATAATGCCATTCTACATCATTACTCATTTGCATAACCACCAGATCATCATCAGCGGTATGTATTGTTTCTGCTTTGGCATCACCTGATCTGACAGACAAGGCCAAAAATTCTGTTGCCTGTACATTAGGCTGTACGCTTTTTAATTGCAGATAGTTATCGGATAGTATTTCGGCTTTGGTACCGTAAAAAGTGAATGTAGGCATATACTCAAATTATTAAAATGTTATCGATAGCTTACAATATATAAAAATTTAATTGCATTCAAAAGCAATTAATAATTTTAGTAAAACTTATTATATAATTGAAAATTTTACAAGTTTTATGGTAGTGCTTATTTCTGTTTACCGTAAAGCAGGATAAAAAAGTTCTTAAAACAGCTCTAATTGTAGCTGTTTTACCTTACCTTTGCCGCCCGAAAGAGCTAAATATGCTTTTTCAGACATTTCCCACAAGGCTCAACAAGTGTCCCGTAGTTTCGGAACCGCCAGTAGGGAGTAACTAAAAACAGTTATGTAATGCCAAAGGTTAAAACCAACAGCAGCGCCAAGAAGCGCTTTAAAGTTACCGGATCCGGTAAGATCACTTTCCAAAAAGCTTTTAAACGTCACATTTTGACAAAAAAATCAACCAAGCGCAAGCGTAAAATGCGTATGGATGGTGTTGTTAGTGATGCAAACCTGCATTTTGTAAAAAGATTATTGGGGATGAAGTAATGCCCCCATCCCCTGAAGGGGAGTTAAAAACAATAAACTACAAACTTCAAACTAATTAAGATATGCCACGTTCAGTAAATGCAGTAGCCAGCAGGGCCCGCCGCAAAAGAATATTAAAAGCTGCCAAAGGATACTATGGTAAGCGTAAAAATGTATACACCGTTGCGAAAAATGTAATGGAAAAAGGTTTAACGTACAGTTACGTTGGCCGTAAATTAAAAAAGCGTGAATACCGTACTTTATGGATCGCACGTATCAATGCAGCAGTAAGGGCAGAAGGAATGACTTATAGCGAATTCATTCACAAGCTTACAGTAAAAAAGATAGACCTGAATCGCAAGGTT
>JANOUJ010000021.1:0-6466 GCA_031416815.1 Chitinophagaceae bacterium | reverse complement strand
CATTTTGGCGCCAGCCTCGGTGTGGTAGAATTAAGTGTGGCTTTGCACTATGTTTTTAATACTCCTTACGATCAATTGGTATGGGATGTGGGCCACCAGGCTTACGGACATAAAATTCTTACGGGTCGCAGGGATAATTTTCCTACAAACAGAAAATACAACGGGCTTAGCGGCTTTCCCAAGCGCAGCGAAAGCGAATATGATACTTTTGGTGTGGGCCATTCCTCCACTTCAATTTCTGCAGCATTGGGCATGGCAATGGCTTCGCATTATAAAGGCGAAACCGACAGGCAGCATGTGGCTATTATTGGTGATGGTGCAATGACGGCGGGTCTTGCGTTCGAAGCCATGAATCATGCAGGGATAGAAAAAAGTAATGTGCTCATCATTTTGAATGATAACTGCATGAGCATCGACCCAAATGTGGGCGCCTTAAAAGAATATTTAACTGATATTACTACCTCTCATACTTACAACGATTTTAGGGATAATGTATGGAAGGCATTGGGCAAATTACCTGTGGGAAAAAATTTCACCCAGCATATGGCGAGTAAGCTGGAAGCCAGCCTGAAAGGAATGGTTAGCAACAGTAGTAATTTATTTGAAGCGTTGAAGCTGCGTTATTTTGGTCCCATTGACGGCCACAACATTACCAAGCTGGTTGATACCTTAAAAGATTTGAGAGATATTCCCGGTCCCAAAATTCTACACATTAAAACTGTAAAAGGAAAAGGATACGATCTGGCAGAGCAGGATCAAACCAAATGGCATGCACCCGGGTTGTTTGATAAAGTGACCGGTGAAATTCAAAAGAAAAAATTCGATATTCCACAACCCCCAAAATACCAGGATGTTTTTGGCCATACCATTATTGAGCTGGCTGAAAAAAATAAAAAAATATTTGGCATTACACCGGCAATGCCCAGCGGTTCTTCCTTAAAATTCATGATGGAAAAAATGCCTGACAGGGCATTTGATGTAGGCATTTGCGAACAACATGCCGTTACAGTAAGTGCCGGTATGGCGACACAAGGAATGAAAGTGTTTTGTAACATTTACTCTTCTTTTATGCAGCGGGCCTACGATATGGTTATACACGATGTGGCCATTCAAAAGCTCCCCGTAATATTTTGTTTAGACAGGGCCGGTCTTGTTGGCGAAGATGGCCCTACACACCATGGCTGTTATGATATTGCTTACATGCGCTGTATACCCAACATGATCGTAAGTGCGCCTATGAATGAAGCTGAATTGCGTAATCTGATGTACACCGCACAACTGGATTCAAATGAATTGCCTTTTGTGATCCGTTATCCAAGGGGCGAGGGCGTAATGCCTGAATGGAGAACTGAAATGCAGGAAATTAGGATCGGCACCGGAAGAAAACTGAAAGATGGAACAGACATTGCCATTTTATCTTTTGGACATGTAGGTAATTTTGCAGCATCAGCCATACGTGATGTAAAATCAGAAGGATTGAATCCGGCACATTACGAAATGCGTTTTGTGAAGCCGCTAGATGAAGAAATGCTGCATGAGGTTTTTAGCAATTATAGTAAAGTAGTTACGGTTGAGGACGGAACGGTTGTTGGCGGATTTGGATCGGCTGTATTGGAATTTATGAATGCACATGGGTACAAAGCTGATGTAAAGATCATGGGTATACCGGATAGGCTGGTAGAGCATGGCAGCCCCAAGCAACTGTATGATGAAATTGGAATTGATGCGAATGGTATTGCGAATGTGTTGAGAGTGCTGAGTAAAGTAAACGTGACGGAATCAGTTAAGTAAAATATTCAGAAATTATTAATTGCCCGGTTTTCATAACCGGGCTTTTTTTTATTCAAGAGGCTTATAAAAATTTAATGGAAAGCTGCCGGTTAAGGGTCTATGTCTGATAAAATTTTCATGAAAATTGCCCGTAGAACCCTTCAATTAACGACCGGTTTTTTTAACGGTTTCAACTTTGGGATATTTTTTCATGCAAGCTGGAGCTGCCCAATCGTTTCTCACCATTTTTAATACAATTGAGATATTTACCGACTCCTCCTCAAAACCAATTCCGCTGTGGATATTTATTAACTTAATGGCAAATTAACAACAACGTAATGCTTATTTCTTTAATTTTAGCTACGGGTCAAGACAATTTTTTCAATATGTACCCGTTATTAATTCATGCTTTATAAAAACTTTTTAAATATTGTTAAAAAAACCTTTGTGTTTGCAGTGGGTTTGTTTTTAACCATATCGCTATTTGGTTTTTTTACAGCAGTTACAGAAGGTATTACTTTTTACAGGCCCCTTGCTGATAAAAGTGATAAGCGTATAATAAGTAACTCCGAAGTGGCCAGTCGCATGAAGGAAAAAGCAGCATTTGCAAAAGAATTTGTTGATCAGAATGGCTTTGATGTAAGCTATTGTTTTATGATTGATATGCGCCTGCCATCTGGCAAGAATCGTTTTTTTGTATACAACCTTTTAAAAGATTCGCTTGAAGCTGCAGGCCTGGTGACACATGGCAAAGGTTCAGAAAGTCAATCGGGCGAACTGGTTTTTTCAAATACACCAAACAGTAACTGTACATCTTTAGGAAAGTATAAGATCGGTAATTCTTATAATGGCAACTTTGGGCTTTCATATAAATTACTGGGGTTGGATAAAACTAACAGCAGGGCGCTAGACCGTGCTGTTGTGCTTCATTCTTATTTTGGTGTACCTCATTCAGAAGTTTATCCTGCTTCCATTTCTTTAAGTGAAGGATGCCCCGCCGTGTCAACCACATTTTTTGCACAATTGAAAGGGTATATGGACGAATCACAGGAGCCCATTTTATTGTGGATCTATTACTAGTGCAGCATAGCTTTACCGAAGCAGCATTAAGCTCAATTCATTGGTATTTCAATTGCCAATAACTCCGCATCTCCAACAGCCTTTACAGAAAAACTTTCCGCTTCCGAAATTCCCACCGCATCTCTTTTATTTAACTGTTGGCCTTCTATCTCAACCGAACCATTGATCACAACAAGAAAAACCCCATTGTTTTTAAAACCATTCGTGTAAGTTATTTCTTTGCCGGCCTCAAGATTTGTTAACGAAAACTTTGCATCCTGGTTTATCCATAGTGCATCATCAGCATCAATGGGCGAAACTACTGTTTGCCATTTATTGGCCCTTTCGGTTACGTCAAAGGTTTTCTGATCGTACTTGGGTTTTATATTTCTTTCTTTCGGAAAGATCCATACCTGAAAAAGTGTTGCCGGGTCTGTTGCCGAGGCGTTGGCCTCTGAGTGTTGAACACCCGATCCTGCACTCATGATCTGTATATCACCGGCTTTAATAACACCTTCACCGCCCGTACTGTCCTTGTGTTTAAGTGCACCCGAAAATGGAATGGTTACAATTTCCATGTTATCGTGGGGATGCGTAGGGAATGCACCCCCTCCATCGATGAAGTCATCATTCAAAACCCGCAGCAAGCCAAAATGCACCTTAGCATTGTCATGGTATTGGGCAAAGCTGAAATAATAGTTGGGCTTTAGCCAGCCGTAATCAGCGGTTCCCCTGTCTTCAGCCTTAAAAAGTAATGTTTTCATGATTTTTAATTTAAAATTCAATGTTTAAACATCAAATTCAATGCCGTTTTCATAAACTGACATCTTGGCTCGGTATTTTCAATTGTTCAACTGAGATGTGGATCAAAAAAATCCCCCGATAATTACCAGGGGAATAAATCAATTAAGTGTAGCTGCTTCTTCACCCGGTAATAATGCCTGCACTTCTTCCTCCCTGTTCTCATTCCATTCCACAATAAAATTATTACGGCCCTCGCCGGTAAGCAAACTCATATAGCGTAGTTGTACAAGCTCAAGCAAAGAAAGAAAAAGAAATATGGCATGAATGCGGTCTTCACAAATTTCAAACACTTTTTCAAAAGAGACCGTTTTGCCGGTTTTACAAACGTTCAACATATACTCCCTGCTTTCCTCCATCGTATAGTTGTACCTTATGACGGTATGAACCGGTTTAAAATTACGTTCCTGCAGTTTAAGTATAACCTTTTCAAAAGCCTTCATCAGCTTAAAAAGCGTTACAGTCTGTATTTCTGTTCCTTCACCGGCTTCCTCTCCAATTTGTGAGATCTCCTTTTGAAGGTTGCCACGCTTTACCATCAATAAGCGTAGGGCTTCCATCTCGGCCATTTTTGCAGCAGCTTCCTTGAATCTTTTGTATTCAAGTATTTTGTTGATGAGTTCCTGCCTTGGATCAATTTCATTACCCTCTGCATCAAGTTCTTTACGGGGCAACAGCATTTTAGCTTTAATACGCATCAGCGTGCTGATGAATAAAATAAACTCGCTGCTTAATTCAATGTTTAGTTTTTCACCGGTATGAATAAAATCCAGGAAGTCGTTGGTTATTTTAGTGATGGGAATATTGTAAATATCCAGTTCATCACGCTCTATAAAAAACAAAAGCAGGTCAAAGGGGCCTTCAAACTGGTCTAACTTGATCTGGTACGATGTCTTATTCACCTCTATAAATATTGTACTGTAAAAAATATGCTTATCAAAAGCAGTGGCAAATGTATTGATTAGTTGAGAGAGTTTTGGAATAAAACTCCTTGCTACTGCTGAATGTGGAAAAACTATACACAACGAAGAGTCTTGTATGTGCCCGTACAAAAAAATGCAGCTGTTTTGGCTGCATTTTTTTGTATTACATTAAATGAAAAATTATTTTTTCAGCGAATCCCTTATTTCCATCAGCAAAGCATCTGTTGAAGATGGACCTGCGGGTGGCGCTTCTTCCTGCTTTTTCTTCATCTTGTTTATGGCTTTAATAACCATGAACATAACAAAGGCTACAATAATGAAATTAATGATTGCCGTCAAAAAATCTCCCCATTTAAGTGCAACTGCTTCCGTGACGACTTTTCCGGAAGCATCTAAAACAGCTTCTTTCAATACATACATATTTTTACTTAGATCGGCCCCGCCGATCATACCAAGAAGTGGAGAAACGATACCATCTGTAAAAGATGAAACCACTTTTCCGAATGCGCCGCCCATTACAAAGGCTACTGCAATGTCAACAAGGCTGCCTTTCATGGCAAACTCTTTAAATTCTTTAATAAATCCCATGTGTTTTGGTTTTAGGCGTTAAAAATTATTAGGGGTGAGGGTAAAAAATAAAAATACTGAATTAAGATTACAAATGCAATTAAACAAATATGATTGTTCTCAGGACAACACAAAACCAGATTATTTTTATTAGTATAAAAACAGCAACTTTGCGCCAAATTTTAATGCTTGGGCAAAGGCTTTTTAAACTGGTTTATTTTTATTATTCTTTCAATTATCTGGGGCAGCAGCTTCATAATGATGAAAGAAGGGCTACTAACGCTGACTGCTTTCCAGGTTGCATCTCTGCGTATTGTTTTTGCCGGCATTGTTTTGCTTCCCTGGGCCGTTAAAAGTTTAAAGCAGGTTTCCAAAGATAAGCTTGGTGTAATTTTTATTTCGGGCGTGCTGGGCAGTTTATTACCTGCCTATTTGTTTTGTGTTGCAGAACTGGGCATTGATGGCGCACTTGCTGGTACATTGAATTCGCTAACCCCGATCTTTGTAATTATAACCGGGGCATTGTTTTTTAGTTTAAAGACTTCTGCCAATAAAATACTGGGTATCTGCATTGCATTTACAGGGAGTATATTATTACTGCTCAGCAAGGGCAATATGCTTGAAAGCCAAAATCTGATCTACGTATCATACGTAGTTCTGGCAACTATTTGTTATGGCTTTAATGTAAATATGGTGCATAAACATTTGCATAACATCGGGTCTCTACAAATTGCATCCGTTGCACTTACTCTAAATGCCATTCCTGCTTTAATTGTCCTTTACTTTACCGGTTATTTTAGTTTGCCATTGAGCGATTCCGGAATTTTGTATTCAACCGGCCAGGCGGCTTTGCTGGGTATTTTAGGAACAGCAGTAGCGTCTATTATTTTTTATATCCTGATAAAACGGGCAGGAGCCGTCTTCTCCTCCATGGTAACTTACGGTATCCCCATTGTTGCAAATTTTTGGGGCATGATCTATGGTGAAGAAGTTGGCTTAAAGCAATTCGGTTGCCTGGCGTTGATCTTAGCAGGTGTTTATCTTGCCAACCGAAAAATTGCTGATTAATTTTAATCTACTTCACTAAAACGGATATTCTTTTCACGGAGGAAATCTTTTATCCTGTCAACATGTACACAAATACCTACGTGTAAAAATGGGTTATTTGAAATTTTGTTTTTCTTTCCATTGTTGATGATCTCAAAATCTTTCATATCAAAACCCAGGTGCAGGTGGTTGGTGGCAAACTGCATTCCGTAAATTTTTCCATCGGTATCAAACAGTGGCCCGCCGCTTTGTCCACGTAAACCGGGGGTACTCATTTCAATACCGGTTATGCCGCTGTC
>JANOUJ010000020.1:0-5057 GCA_031416815.1 Chitinophagaceae bacterium | reverse complement strand
ACCGGGCAGGTCGAGCTTAGTGCGGCTTCTGCCCTCGCCGGTTTGAAAACCATTTTCGCCCAGAACCATGATGACCACACTGGATGTTTTTGCTAATTGAATAGCTGATGCAAATCCGCTTTTATCTGTTTCATTAATTTTCACTTCATTTATAAAATCAGTTTTGCCAATGGTAACTTCGGCACCTTTTGTATATTTAAAATTGCCGGTATATTTTTTAAGCCCTTCTAAAACAGATACAGCGCTGCTATCGTCGCTGCCAATGCGCCAACTACCCAGGGGACTGTTTTTATCAGCAGCCAATGCACCAATAACTGCAATCTTTTGCTGGTTCTTTTTTAGTGGTAAGAGTTGATTTTTATTTTTCAGTAATACAATTGATTTTTTGGCCATGTCTAATGTTGCTGCCATATGATCGATATGATAGATCAATTCTTTTTCTCTTTTTGCATCGCAATACCGGTATGGATCATCAAACAATCCCAACTCAAACTTTAACCTCAATATTCTTCTCACAGCATCATCAATAACTTTCATTTCTACTTTACCGTTTTCCACCAGTGTTTTTAAATGTGCTACATAAGCATACGATTCCATATCCATATCGCTGCCTGCGTTGGCAGCAAGTTCTGCAACCTGTTTTAAATCTTTTGCAAAGCCGTGGTCAATCATTTCAATTCCAGATCCCCAGTCAGAAACTATAAATCCCGTAAACTTCCATCTATCTTTCAAAATATCTTTTTGTAAAAATTTATTGGCGGTGGCCGGTACGCCGTTCAATACATTAAAAGCGTTCATTACCGTTTTTACATTGTTATCAACTGCGGCTTTAAACGGAGGTAAAATAATATTGTATAAGGTTGATGTGCCAATATCCACGGTATTATAATCCCGGCCTGCTTCGGCAAAGCCATAACCCGCAAAATGTTTTGCTGTTGCGGCAATAGTATTATTCGCCGATAAATCATCCCCCTGAAAACCTTTTATTCTTGCTACGCCGATTTTTGATCCCAGGTAAGTATCCTCTCCTGCTCCTTCCATCACTCTACCCCAACGGGCATCTCTTGTTATGTCTACCATGGGAGCAAAAGTCCAGTTAATACCTACGGCCGAAGCCTCAATAGCTGCAACTCTTGCAGATCTTTCAATAGCCGTTAAATCCCAGCTGGCAGCTTCTCCCAATGGAATGGGGAAAAGTGTTTTGTGGCCGTGTATTACATCATACCCAAATAATAATGGAATACCAAGTCTGGTTTCTTTAACAGCAATCTCCTGTAGTTTACGTACATTTTCTGTTCCTTTTACATTTAATACTGCACCTACCATTCCCTTTCGGAGGTGATCGTACTTGTGTTTACCATCTCCTTCTTTTGGAGCCGGGCCTGTTGCCTCCCAAAAGCCATTGCATTGGTTCATCTGCCCCACTTTTTCTTCCAGTGTCATTTTTTGTAGCAGGGCATTTATTTTTTCTTCCATACCGAATGACTCCCGTACATTGGTTTGTGCCTTTACAGTATCAGGAAAAGTAATTAATAAAACAAATGTTGTAAAACCAATTATTATAGAGATGATTTGGTTCATTCGGATTTTTTTAAAAGCATAAAAGATAGTATAAAAGCGGAGGTATCTACCTGGATAAGAGAATACGAACCGCTTTTTAACGATTGCTAAATGAGAAAACTAACTGCTTGTACTAACTCATTTTACAAACCATGTTTATTTAATTTCACGCTGTGTTCGCTGAGGAGCGGAGAAAACAGAGATAAGTCAAAAACGAAACTCTGCGTACCCTGCTCCCCTATTACCCTTGCGTGAAATATTACTGATACACTCTTATATAATCTACCTCAAAGGTTGCAGTAGTAAATGCAGGATCAACTGCACCACCAAAATTGCCGCCCATGGCCATATTTAATAAGATAAAAAAGTTTTGATTAAATGGTAAAGCTGTTGAATTTGCTACTGTATGATACAATTGGGCATCTACATAAATTTTTATGCTTGTTGCCGACCACTCAACTGCATAGGTATGAAATGCGGTAGTTGCATCGGGTACCATAATGGTGGCGCCATCTGCATTACCACCGGAGCGGCCGGGATAATGCAGGGTGCCGTAAATCTTATTCAGATCACGGCCCAAATGCTCTACAATATCGGTTTCGCCACAGGCAGGCCAGCCCACAGAGCCTATATTATCGCCCAGCATCCAGGCTGCAGGCCAGGTACCAACACCCGTAGGGAATTTAGCCCTCACCTCAATTCTGCCGTACTTAAACGAATATTTACCCTTGCTTAATAAACGGGCCGATGTGTAAGCACTGCCCATGTAATTTTCTTTAAGTGCAATCACTTTTAAAACACCGCCCTGTACAATGGCGTTTTCGGGCCTGCTGGTATAGTACTGCAGTTCATTGTTTCCCCAGCCACCACTGCCGGTGCCGGTTTCGTACCCCCATTTGGTTGGGTCTGGTGCGCCGTTGGTATTAAATTCATCACTAAATACCAGTACCGGTGCGCCACCGCCCGCTGTAATTACGGTTACTTGTATTGATTTGCTGATGGTTAAGCCCGAGCTGCTTTTTGCCGTAACAATTACTGTGTAAGTGATATTGCCAACCGTGGTATAGCGGTAGGTTATTAAACCGCCGGGTACGGTAGCAATAATACCATTTCCATACTCAAAAATATAAGTAACTGCATTGGTGGCGGTAGCTGTAAATGCTACATTGCCACTGCCATCGGTACTGGGGGTAGCGGTAACCACCAGGTTGCTCGGCGGTGTTTGTGTGGTACCATTACCTGTGCCCGAGTTACCTTTGCTGCAGCTGAGCAACACAATAAAAAGAAAGGAAAGTGAGGTTATTTTCTTAGTTACGTTCATGAAACTTATTTTTTAACCAGTTTTTGATACCATGAATTGCCATCGGCCCCGATGTTGCGCAAATGTATCTGCGTATCGGTAATAGAAAGTATTTCATAGGAAGTGCCGCCGGTGCCAAAATTAATGATACCATTACCCGGTACAGTAAATTGTATTTGGGTAGATTGTGCGGGAGTAGAATTGGTAGTTGAATTCATAAATATCAGCGATTTTAAACCACCGGTATTAATAGCATAACAACCATCGCCGCCGGCAAAACCATAAAATGCAGTGGCTGCTCCTATAGAAAAAGATGCGCCCTTATTATCGATAGACATTTTTACATTGTCGTTTGCATCTTTAGAAAAAGTGATGTCATCATCATAGACACAGGCCTCTCTTGAATTAGGAGATGCTGAATACCAGATGGGCGAAAATTCATTATTTGGCCCTACTCCAAAATGCCCGGGAGCATTACGGTCTGTTTGCCATACTTTGGATGACCCATTGGTTAGATTTTGTAAAATAGGTGCCGGTATCTGAAAGTTTACAAACACTTTTACCTTTTTGGTAATCGTACTCATAACACCCGCCGTGCCGATGGCATTTACGGTAATATTATATTCGGCTGTACCGGGGCTGCCATACTTATATGTTATTTTACCAGATGGTACCAGCTGCGGTGCAGTACCATCACCAAAATCTATTTTGTAGGTTATGGCATTGGCTGCAGTTATGCTGATATCTACTTTACCGGTGCCGTTACCAGATGGGTTTGCAGGATCGGTACCAACTACAACTGTATTAAGTACAAGGCCAGTTGGTGTAATAATATTACCAAATGTATATTCTGCTTTTTTACAACTACTGAAAACCACAGTAAGTAAAAAAAGGGCTATGAATGATTTTTTAATCGTTATCATAATCTTGATTTTTAAAATTAATTAAGGGTGATGTCGTCAAAATAAAAGGTAAAGTTTGGTGATCCGTCTCCTGCAGTGCCCAGGTCAAAAATCAATACCACTTTTGAATAAGAATTGCCTACGTTAATCGTGGAAAAATCGAAGGTTAACTCTTCCCATGCATTGGCGGTGGTACAGGTTGCTTCTTTTTCAAAACTAATACCGCCGTTGGCTGCGTTCTCTACTTTCAACAACAGCCTGGCTCCTACCCTTGGAGAATATACTTTTACTTTAAATGTTCTAAGCACCGAAAAATTAATTGGGTTTACCAATTCTAAAAAGCTGCCGGCCCAAACTTCGGGAGCACCTTTTACCATTCTTCCAACCCGGGTGCTGGTATTAATACCAGATGGGTTTGGATTGTTTACAACTGTTGCAATGGCACCGCCAAAGTTTACAAAATTATAAGGGTATGTTGTACTTTGGAAAGTGATGGGGAGCGCCAGGTAGTTAGGCGCAACGTTTGTGGCCAGGAAGGTAACATCATCCCAATAAAATATGCTACCGGTTCCGGCATTTCCAAAATCAAAAAAGACAGATGCCATATCGTAGGTATAAGTCAGGTTCATAGCCGCTGTTCCCGCAGATTGATTGGCAAAATCAAAAATCAGGGTTTCCCACGTATTGGCAGCCTGTGTCATCGCTTCGGTTTCTACCGATCTTGTATTGTTTGTTTTATCCTCAACTTTTAATCGTACACGCAAACCCGCGGCAGGAGAATAAACCCTGATGCTCATTTGTGTTCTGGTTGTTGTAAAAGCGATGGGAGCATTAAAGTATGCGCCAATAGTTGTACCGGCCCAGGTTTGTGCACCGTTTGGTTTGGTTGTTCTTTTTACATTATTTGCACCATTGGTTGGGTCAGTTGCTGGTACGCTTATATTACCACCAAAATCGGTAACCTCATAATTTACATTCGGTAAATCAAATGTAACCGGCAGTGCCAGTACACCTACCGGCATCTGGTTGGTAAGCCTGATATCATCAAAAAGCCATGTAAAATTTGCAGAGCCGTTACCTGCTGTACCAAGGTCAAATATCAAAACAACTTTTTGGTAAGTATTGCCTGTGTTTATTGCTCTAAAATCAAATGCCAGGTCTTCCCATGCATTGGCAACCGTAGAAGTCACTTCTTTTTCAAAAAATATTCCACCATTGGTGAGGTTTTCTACCTTCAGTAAAACCTTGGCTCCAACTCTTGGAGAAAAAACTTTCATCCTGAAAACTTTATTAAC
>JANOUJ010000019.1:0-10798 GCA_031416815.1 Chitinophagaceae bacterium | reverse complement strand
GCAGTCCGGGCTTGACTTTTACTATTGAGCTTTAGTTGTTATCTTCATCACCAGTAATTCTATTCGGCAGCGGTTCAGGGCTGGACGTTTTTCAAATACCACCACATCGCCAAGCCGTATCCGTTGTGCGTTATGCTAGCGTGTCTCGATTAAAAGTTACATTGTAATTTATTCTTCATTTAAAAATAAAAAACATGAAACAGAAACCTAACGTATGTATTATTCTTTCATTTCTCATGGTAATTACCATTATGGCATGCAATGAACAACCCAACAAAGATGAAACAGCAAAAACGGATGTCTCTAAAAGTGCGACTACCCCATTACCTGCTTATGACCCGGATATGGACCCAGTTAAAGTAGAGGCTGCATTTAATAAGGTTCTTGCTGATACACTTAATGTCAAATTACACGAAGTGACACTTAATCCTGGGGATTCTGTCGGCATGCACACTCATCCGGACTTCACACTATACATACTTCAGGGTGGCACCCTTAAAATTTACCCCAAAGGCGGTGAACCACAGGTACTCGAGCTAAAAACTGGTATGGGGCTTATATTTCCAACTGTTACTCACAGTGGGAAAAATATTGGTACTACAACTATAAAACTATTAGTATCTGACATATACAGACCTAGGAGTTAAATGCTTTTATTTCCGGTATCGTCAATTTAAATGGCGATACCGAATTTTAATTATACCATAACAACTTTAGAATAAATAAAAGTTATAATTTATTTCACCAGACAGTTTATCTCTATTCGGTAAAAAGCACAAACGCACAACAAAAGTATTTGCAAAAGCAGGGTTTGACAATGTAATATCAGCTATGTGCTACTATCAGCTATGGTCGGGCTGACATTTATAAGTTTGACTTTTAGTTGTTAACTTAAACTTTATTTTTTCAATTGGGCATTTGTACCAGGCAGACGAGCAATGAATTCCCTGCCTTCGCAAATACTCACCGTTGTAGGCTAGCTTAAAATGCAAAACCCTAATAACTATACCCTTTGCTCAATAGGATTGGGAAGATGTAGATAATAGAAACTTACTTAGATAATTATATAAAAATGGCACATCAAATAAAAATTAATCATCATTAAAATTTATGTTATGAAACAAAGATTGATTTCAAGGTTAGCCCTCACTTTTTTAGTTATTCTTTCTTTTACTCTTATATCTTATTCTCCAAACGGTAAAGGGAAAAATATTAAAATGGTTAAAACATATTGGGAAGAAGTTTGGGGGAAAGGTAATATGCAAGCTGTAGCAGATTTTTATCATCCTAATGCAAAACATGGTGAGAATTTTACCATAGAAGGATTTCAAAAAGACGTTGCTTCTCTTCGTGAAGCTTTCCCTGATTTTAAAGTTAATGTCACTGATATTTTCGCAGCAGGGGACAAAGTTATCAGTGAAGTCACCTATATTGGAACCCATACCGGCAGAAAGATGTTTAAACAGGAACCTTTGGGAAAAGCTATAAAAGTTCCCGGGCTTGACATTTTTACATTTAAAGATGGAAAATGTGTTAATCATCAACATGTGGCTGACCATCTTGACCTAGTGATGCAAATGGGACTTAAGTTAACGCCATCACTGTCAGATAAAAAAGAGTAAGACAAATCGCTGCTTGTTTACGACTTTATAATAAAAATTTATTGAATTGTAAACATAGGAAGGGGTTTTGTGCAAGTGTGGCTTGACAAACAAACATCAGCAAAGGTCAACTTTTTTCAGGACGGGTCATATCATGATTTAACAGTGGCCCTCGGCGGACGGCCTATAACGGAGGAATATTCGAAAGACTTAAAGAAACGATGTAATCGCAAATGAGCAAAGCGGCAAGCCGCAGGCAATAATCTACAACCAATATACTACCGCTTCATCGGCATCATGTTATAAAAAATAAAACGGAAAGGGCCGCTCAATCATACAATTGTTAAAAATGACTGCGTGAGTTTATGAAACCTTTTATTTTTTACCCATACGCCTGGCAACCACCACAATAACGATCACCACTGCAATCACTAAAAAAATACCAACGCCCATACCTGCTTTAAAAATGCCGGCAATGGCTTCACAGGAGCTCAACAGAACGGTTAGCATAACCAGGGCGGTCACAGCAAATGAATTAAGCTTTCTCATGTTTTTTGTTTTTGGTTTAAGATCTGCTAAATGAGCGAAAAGCATTTTTAACTTCGCCCTCAAAAAGTTATTAGCATTTATTGTGCCAGTGAACACCTCATTATTATAGCCCAGGTTTCGACTCCCGATAGCTATCGGGATTACCTGGCAGCTTTTCCAACAACAGCTTATTCTTTAAATACAAAAGCAGCTGCAATTGCAACTGCTCTTAATATTGACCCATGCTTATACATTTTTTATCTTACTGCAACATCAAACTTGCTGAAGATATTCTTTACGCTTGCTGCTATCTCTTCCGTTGTAATGCGGCTGTAATTCACTTCTTCGATCGTCCATCCCTGCCATACAACTTTGTCGGTGTTTGCATCGGTTATCGTAATGCTTACAGTGCCTTCTTTAACCGGTACTTCGTAATTGTTATATCCTAAAAACTGCGAAGGGTAGTAAATAATACCCCACCTTCTTAAATTTGGATTGTAATAAGAACGGGTATAAGATTGTGTATACACGGGGTCTGCTCTACGGGTTGTATTGTTCTGTACAAGTATGTCATAGCTTATCAGTACATCCGGATTTGCGGATACTTCTCTCCATCCTGCATTGGTTAGCTGTGCATTAGCTGTGTTTCTTACTGTAATATCCCCGTAAGACGGGGGCCGTGTAGAATTATCGTTCTCATTATACCTTGTGTCTACCCACATATAGGTTTTGTAATTTCTAAGATTTACTGAGTCGTCTTTTTCTACATGCACCGGCGTGGCACATGATGCAATGGCGAATGCTGCTATTAATGCAACGCATATATAATTGAGTGTTTTCATAATATCCTCCTTGTTGTTTACTTAAATAGAATGTCCGTCCTTAGTAAGTTCAAAAAACGTTCCATAATAAAAAAATAGCGTGATAAGCCACTTAATGAAGGAATTATGTAACTAATTGCAGGGTAAATTTTTACACGAATTGTGGCCCAGGTGTCAGGCCACTACTAATATGCTGACAACCAAAGGATGGCTGAGTAGTAAATATAATGGAAGTTTAAAAGCGGTTTGTAGTGGCCAGACACCTACAACTTCATCAGCCTGTTGGCGGCCTCTTCCAGTGTGCTTTCCTTTTTCGAAAAACAAAAGCGCAGCACTTTATTGTCTTCACCATTTTTATAAAACACCGATGTGGGTATGGTGGCTACACCATATTCTTTGGTGAGGCGTATTGCAAAATCCTTTTCACTTTCATCGGTAATGCCCTTGTAACTGTACAATTGAAAATAACTACCGTAAGATGGCAGTGGGGTGAACTTTGTCTGCTGCATCAGGTTTTTAAGATAATCTCTTTTTTGCTGCAGAAAACTTCCAAGTTGTAAATAGCTTTCTTTTTGCTGTAAAAATTCGGTGAGTGCAAATTGTACCGGGCTGTTGCAGCTAAAGCAATTGAACTGGTGTACTTTTCTAAACTCTTTCATTAGTGCCGGTGGCGCCACACAATAGCCCAACTTCCAGCCGGTGCAGTTGTACACTTTGCCAAACGAAAAGCAAACAAAACTTCTTTCGTACAGATCCGGGTAGCGCAACATACTTTCGTGCCTTTTACCATCAAAGATCAAATGCTCATACACTTCATCACTCAAAATAAAAATGCCCGTACCCTTGACAATGCTTTGCAATTGCGCAATATCATCTGCACTCAGCACAGCCCCGGTCGGGTTGTGTGGCGTGTTCAGCATAATGAGTTTTGTTTTGGACGTGATCTTTTGTTTTACCAGTTCCCAATCAATTTTATAATCGGGGTACACCAGCGGAATTAAAACCGGTATTGCTCCATTAATTTCAATATTGGGTATGTAGCTGTCGTATGCAGGCTCAAAAACAATTACTTCATCGCCCGGTTGCAGTATAGCAGTAAGTGCTGTGTAAATGGCATAAGTTCCACCGGGTGTAATGGTAATATCAGTTTCGGCATTAACTGCGGTGGCATACAGGCCTGTAATTTTTTCTGCCAGCCGTTCTCTTAATGCAGGCAACCCGTTCATATGTACATACTGATTGTGCCCGCCCTGCATGGCTTTGTTCACCAGTGCAATCAGTGCTTCGATCATGTTATAATCCGGAAAACCCTGTCCCAGGTTTATGGCTTTGAGTACGTTGGCAAGCACACTCATCACTGTAAAAATGGTTGTGCCAACATGTGGGAGTTTGCTTTGTATGGTAGGTATCAAACTTAGATTGATTTAAAAGTTTTTTCTCAGCTTCGCTTCGAAAGGAACACTAGCCACAAAGGCTCAAAGACACGAAACTGCCTGCCGGCAGGGCAAAAAAAATGCTACGCATTTTTCCTTGGTGTCTTTGTGGCTAAACTCAATTTTTGTAAAAAATTGTTTGCCCGTTTTTGAAATACTTATCATGCTTTATAATAACAACACCTTTATTTTATTTACAGATATTTTTCTCCCTTATTTCTTTTTATTTCGGCAACGTATTCTTTTATATCCTGTTCCTTTTCTTTTTTGCAAATGAGTAAAACATCTTTGGTATCCACCACCACAAAATCATCAAGCCCCTGCAATACAACCAGTTTTTTATCTTCAGCATGTATCACGTTATTGGTGGCGTCAATAACCATTACGTGTTTACCAACAACAGCATTACCCAGGTAATCCTTTTCCAGGTTTTCATAAGTGCTTGCCCAGGTTCCCAGGTCGCTCCAACCAAAAGACGATGGAATGATATATACGTTATCGGCTTTTTCCATCACCCCGTAATCAATGGAAATATTAATACACTGGGGATAGATCCGCTCTATGGATTCTTTTTCTTTTTTTGTGTTGAAACGAAATTTCTCCGCTTCAAACACTTCGGCCAGTTCGGGCAAATGCTTTTCAAATGCCTTAATGATGTTTTTAACCTGCCACACAAAAATACCTGCGTTCCATAAAAAATCGCCGCTGGTTATAAAAGTTTTAGCAAGCTGTAGGTCAGGTTTTTCGGTAAATGTTTTCACTTTATATACATTGTCACTCACCGCATGCTGCTCGTACTGGATATAACCATAGCCTGTATTTGGGTGTGTAGGTTTTATACCAAGCGTTATCAATCCCTTTATATGTGATGTAAAATGTAAAGCATCTGTACATACCTTTTCAAAAGCCGCCTCATCCGTAATTACGTGATCGGCAGGAGCACAGATCAAATTGGCATTTGCATTTAACTGCTGCAGTTTGTACGATATGTAAGCAACACAAGGCGCTGTGTTTTTCCTGGATGGTTCGCAAAGAATATTTTCAGCAGGCAGATCGGGTATTTGTTTGGCAACAATATCTTTATACTGCTCAAAAGTGATGATGTAAATATTTTCTACCGGTATAAACTTTAAAAAGCGGTCAACTGTGGCCTGTATCAATGTTCGGCCGGTATTCAAAATATCTAAAAACTGTTTGGGATAATCTGTACGGCTAATGGGCCAGAACCTGCTGCCAATACCACCAGCCATTATAGCTACGTAATTATTTTTACTCATGTTGTAATTATATAATTCCCTCTTTTACGAGGTCGTGCAGGTGAATGATGCCTGCATAAATATTGTTATTTTCCACCACCAGCTGACTTATATTGTGTTTACGCATCTCTTCCAAAGCGTATACGGCCAGTGTATCGCCTGCAATGCTTTTGGGGTTCGGGCTCATAATGTCTTTGGCCTGCAGGCTTTCAAATGAATTGGTTTTTTCAAGCATGCGCCTTAGGTCGCCATCGGTAATAATTCCTAAAATATTTTCTGTTTCGTTTATAACAACTGCGGCACCGAGTCGTTTTGCGGTCATTTCAATGATCACTTCTTTAATGCTTGCCGTTGGCAACACTTTTGGTTTGGCATTTTGTGCCGCCATTTCTTCTACCCTTAAATATAATTTTTTACCCAGTGTGCCGCCGGGATGATATTTTGCAAAATCATCGCTGTTGAACTCTTTCAGTTCCATCAGGCAAACGGCCAATGCATCACCCATTACCATTTGTGCGGTGGTGCTGCTTGTTGGTGCCAGGTTAATGGAGCATGCTTCCTGATCCACCGTTGTGTTTATAACAATATCGCTGTTTAAAGCGAGGAAGGATTCTGTATTACCAACCATGCCTATCAAAGTATTTCCAAAGTTTTTTACAAACGGGGCAAGTACCTTTATTTCGGGGCTGTTACCGCTTTTGCTAATCACCAGTACAATGTCGTCAGTTTGTATCATGCCCAAATCGCCATGAATGGCATCGGCTGCATGCATAAAAACCGACGGGGTGCCGGTGCTGTTTAATGTAGCAACAATTTTTTGGGCAATGATGGCGCTTTTGCCTATTCCGCTTACGATCAGTCTTCCTTTGCTGGCAGCAATGGTTGTAACAGCTTTTACATAATCTGTATCAATGAATAACTTCAGTCCGCTTATGGCATTCGTTTCAAGCTCAATTGTGCGTAAAGCAACCTGTATAATTTTATCTGTATTCATCAGTAATGCGCAAACCTACTTCAATTCATTCATAATGCAAAGAACGGTTGCTGTAGTCATACAGTTGCGTGTTACCGGGTATAATTTTTACACTTCTATTCTTTGTGTCTTAATTTATTTTGTTTATCTTAAGTGATTAAACAGCTTGTTAATTTATTGCTGCAGATGCAGATGAAGGGTGATTCTGCATCAGTTTTAGATTAACTTCGCTGCCCTTAAAAAAAGCATGAGTAATTACAATTATCAAGTACAAATATCCCAGCGGTAAAATTATGGCGAAGACGAAATCCCCTGCAAAAGATCCAAAACCTAAAATTGCGATAAAAGCGGCACTAAAAAATCAGCCTGATCTGTCTACACAGCTCCAGGATCAATTTGGATTTGATGGCTTTAAAGGCCCGCAGGAAGAGATCATTGAAAGCCTGCTGAACGGAAACGACACTTTTGTTATTATGCCGACCGGCGGTGGTAAAAGTTTATGTTACCAGTTGCCCGCCATGATCAGCGAAGGTGTTGCCATAATCGTATCTCCCTTAATTGCCTTAATGAAAAACCAGGTTGACCTGGTACGGAGTTATAGCAGTAAGGATGATGTAGCGCATTTTTTGAACAGCACTTTAAATAAAGGACAGCAAAAAATTGTAAAGGACGACCTGACAACAGGCAAAACAAAAATGCTTTATGTAGCACCGGAAACCATGACGAAGGAAGAGAACATTTCCTTTTTTAAAGAATTGAAAATTTCTTTTTTTGCAGTGGATGAAGCACATTGTATTTCGGAATGGGGCCACGATTTCAGGCCTGAGTACAGGAGGCTGAGAGAGATGATGGACCTGATCGATGAAAAAATTCCGGTGATCGCATTAACTGCAACAGCCACACCAAAAGTGCAAAGCGATATTGTTAAGAATCTTGGATTACGCAAACCAAAAATATTCATCTCTTCTTTTAACCGGCCAAATCTTTATTATGAGATTCAGCCTAAAATAAATCTTGATCAAACCAACAAAAGCATTGTTCGTTTTATTCAGCAACATAAAGGTAAGAGTGGTATCATTTATACCCTCAACCGCAAAACAACCGAAGAGCTTGCAAAAATGCTGATGGCGAACGGTATAAAAGCAGTGGCCTATCATGCCGGTCTTGATGCAAAGCTTAGGTCAGACAGACAGGATCAGTTTTTAAATGAAGATGTGGATGTGATAGTGGCTACCATTGCATTTGGTATGGGTATAGATAAACCAGATATTCGTTTTGTTATCCACTACAACATACCCAAATCAATTGAAAATTATTACCAGGAGACCGGCCGTGGCGGCCGCGATGGCATGGAAGGAAAGTGTATCCTCTACTATTCTCATAAAGATGTGGCTAAGCTTGAACACCTGATGAGGGATAAGCCGCTGAGTGAAAGGGAAGTGGGCGCACAGTTGATCAACGAAACGGTAGCTTATGCCGAAAGCAGTGTATGCCGACGTAAAATTCTGCTGCATTATTTTGGAGAACATTACGATGATAAAAAAAGCTGCGGCCATTGCGACAACTGTTTGCAACCTAAGGAAAAGATAGAAGCTAAAGATGATGCAGCTATTGTTTTAAAGATCATCAAAGCATTGGGCGAACAATTTCCGGTTGAATACACATTGCTCATTCTTGCAGGCAAGGCAACACCACAGGTAAAAATGTACCGCCACGAAGAACTGGATGTTTTTGCCAGCGGAAATGATAAAGAAAATCATTTCTGGAACAGTTTGATACGCCAAATGTTGCTTGCGGGTTTAATTGAAAAAGATATTGTGGAATATGGTTTACTTAAAATTACCAAGGCTGGTTCTGCCTTTTTAAAGAAGCCAACAACATTCAAAATCGTATTGAACAATTTATTTGAAGAAGCCAACGCCGATGATGAAGAAGGTGAACAGGCCGCTACAGAAACTGCCGCTGCTGATGAAAATTTAATGGCGCTGCTGAAAGACCTGCGTAAAAAAGTGGCCAAGGAAAAAAACCTTCCGCCATTTGTTATTTTTTTAGAGAACAGCCTGGAAGATATGGCAACCATGTTTCCCACAACCATGCCCGAACTGGAAAAAATAAGCGGCGTAAGTAAGGGAAAAGCCATGCGCTATGGCAAACCATTTTTAGATGTAATTATAAAATATGTAGAGGAAAACGATGTTGTAAGGCCCGATGATTTTGTGATGAAGAGTGTGGTAAATCGTAACAATAACAAAATTTTCATCATACAGAACATAGATAAAAAGATACCGCTGGAAACTGTTGCTAAAACCCGTGACCTGCGCATTGACGAATTGTTGGAAGAAATGGAGACGATTGTTGCCAGCGGTACCAAGCTAAACGTTGATTATGCCATTGACGAAATGGTAGATGAGTATGAGCAGGATGAAATAATGGATTATTTTAAAAGCTGCGAAACCTCATCCCTACAGGTAGCGCAGGAAGAGCTGGCCGACAGTAATTTTAACTGGGAGCAGTTAAAGCTGATGCGTATTAAGTTTCTGTGTGAATACGGTAATTAATGTAATATTTTAGATTGCATATTTAATATTTGGCAGAATACCCTTATTTTTGCTGCCCGAATTCGAAATTCAAGGAGGTGCGGTAGCTCAGCCGTAGTTTTTCACCACGACGCAGGAGTGGTAGAAAAACAAGGTCCCGATGAGCAAGCGATTTCGGGATTGGTAGATAAATGGTGCGGTAGCTCAGTTGGTAGAGCAAAGGACTGAAAATCCTTGTGTCGGCGGTTCAATCCCGCCCCACACCACAAAAGACTCAACTTAAAAGTTGGGTCTTTTTTGTTTGTAAACCTGAAATGATCGGACTAAAAATCATTGTGTCGTCCCAATAGCAAACGGGACCCACCCCACAAAGACCCCTGACCGAAATGTTGGGGTTTATTTTTTGCTATTAACAATAAATTAGTCACTTCCCTTGTTACATTAACTGTATATCCGCATCAAAGTATGGAGCAAGAATAAAGCTCTGCAAAAATGAAAAACAGATCTACCAACCAGGAAATATTATTGATGAGTAACGCCAGCTTCTTTCAAAGGGAGTGGAGCGAATTAAACAGAAATACAAACGACAAGCAGCTTTCGCAAAAAGAAAAGCTCATACATCTTTGCTGGAATGGTATGCTCAAAGAAATGATACCGGAAATTATAGAATCTGGCAGAGGCAAAAAACCACTTACACTTTGGGAGATCAACCAGGCAGGTAATTTGTTGGACCTGAGATACGGTGATACTGACCAATTAATGGATGATGAGTGCTCGATAAACCCTTACGTAATTACTGAGCTGGCCGTGTGGAATTAATGCTCCCGGTTTATTTTCCTGTAATTCTTAAAATAGTGATCAAGCGAGATAGGGCCTCCTCCTTCTATAAAAAAGAAGATCAGCATTATTAAAATGATCAATGGAAACATCACATTAGTTTCTCCGGCAAACGGTCCTGTACTTGCATTTACAAAAAATACCGCCCCTAAAAGAATAGGTATCTGTACCACGGTCCATAACCTGGTAAAAAGCCCCACTATGATCATACTGCCTCCCAATAAATGAACCCAGGGTATAACAGTATTTAACCAGGTAGCTTTTTGAAAATAAGATGTGGCAGAAAAAAAGCTGGTAAGCTCAACGCTGTTTTGAATAAATTCAAAGCCTTTAAGGAACAGGCAAACCCCCAGCGCAACCCTTAATACTACCAGCCATTTGGGATGATGTTTACTGCTCCATTCGTCCATCTGATGCATTAAACTCATAAAATTTGCTTTTGGTTATTAAATAGATTCCTATAAAGTTAACCAATAAATTTAATTCATTAAGGGCTTAAGTAATGCCTCCAGCCCGTTGATCTTTATTTCATAGATCGTTTCCAACAACATACCCAATTTTCCTTAAGGGAAATCCTGCTGTTGAAAGCCCGTCTGACCGGTCATCCGGACAGGCATTCCAGGTAAGATACCGGCAGATTGCACAAAAGCCTGTCTTTATATTTACCAAACGGCATTTTCATTTGTACCAGTTGAATCAGTAATTCGGGATTGGGTTGGCCAGGTTCTGTTGACATAAGATCCGTTCATTTAGTTATAAATGTATACAGCATGGTTATACACACAATATCGCTAATAATCCACCATTGAATA
>JANOUJ010000018.1:0-11220 GCA_031416815.1 Chitinophagaceae bacterium | reverse complement strand
CATAACATGAAGTTTAATTTATTTTTCCTGTGTCCGGCCGAATAATGTTTTAATTTACTTGTATTTTGTTCACCGATTTTTTGAAAAGTAAAGTCTTTTAGGTATTGCTGACAACACATAAATATACGAAACTCTTGTACAGTATTCCAATGCTCATTAATGAAAAAATGTACAAGAGTGCGACGCCACCGAAGCTCCACAATGATCTACTGCCGGGTCCACAAAAAAAATTACACTTTTATATAAATCTTCTTCTTATCTAACACCCAGGCGAAAAACCACATCATACCAATAAAACAAAGTGCATAGATAAAAGAGCCAATGCGTGGGTCGCCGGGCAAGATGGGTTTGCAGAGGGTTTCGTAAAACCAGCTTAAGGGGCTGAGCCATTTTGGTTTGCCTGCAGCATTAACGCCGTTGCTTATGCGGATGAGTGCAAGTGATTTTGGTATAAGTGCGCTCATAGCAAAAATGAAGAGTGCGTTCTTGCCAAATACATCAAAGAAACGGCTCCAAACACCTTTGCTGTTTTTAAAATCGAGTAAATAGATCATCATAGATAAGATGAGCAGTGCAAGGCCGGTTGTGTAAATGGTGTAACTGCTGGTCCATATTTTTTTGTTGAGCGGAAAAACCATATCCCAGCAAAAGCCGGCAAACACCAGTACACAACCTGCAACAAATAAACCGTTGAGCATTTCTTGCGTTTTGCCTTTTTGTAAAATATAATTGCCAACGAGGTAACCGAGTATTACCTGCACGATGGCAGCAAAACTGTTCATCAATCCTTCGGGATCAAAAGCAATGCCTTCGCCGTGGTACATGTGTTTTTCGCCGAGGATGGCTTTGTCGATATTGGTGCCGAACCAGCCGTTTAAACTAAACGGATCGGAAGGGTTTGCGGCTACACATAAAAACCAATAGCCCAATAAAATAAACATGCCCACCACAAATGAGCCACGCACTTTAAAATAATGTACAATTACAGAAGCGAAAAAATAACTGATGGCAATGCGCTGCAGCACGCCGAATATGCGAAGGTTCTCGAAAGGTTTGGCAACAAAATTGCCGGCATCGTTGTATTTTATAAAAGGGAACCAATTTAAGAACATGCCGATACCAAATATCAGCAGCGAACGGGTAATTACTTTTTTCCAGAAAGCGCCTTCTCCGGCAGCATCTAATTTAGGCATTACAAAAGCCATGGCATTGCCTACAGCAAATAAAAAGAAAGGAAAGACCAGGTCGGTTGGTGTAACGCCGTGCCAGCCTGCATGTGCCAGTGGCGGAAAAATATGTCCCCAACTGCCGGGATTGTTTACCAATATCATGAGTGCTACGGTGGCGCCACGAAAAACGTCGAGGGAGTAAAAGCGTTGGTTCATTTAAAGATTTTACTGATGATAGCGGTTTCGTTTTGGGTTTTTCCTGATGTCTTTTAGATTTATGATAACCAGTTTGTTTTTTTCAACACGATAATAGATCTTATTCTGCTGGCCTTTCCCAACAAGCACACTCCTGGTATTTTTTACAGCGGTTCTTGCTCCAATGTTTGGTTTCGAGACAATTAAATCTAATTTGCGGAGTACTATTTTGTTAAAATCTTCTGCAACTGTTTTACCCCATTCTTTTTGTAGCCAGGATGTTATCTTCTTAAAACTATTAAGAAATCTTTTTTTAGCTACAATTTGGAGACCCATTCGTTCATTTCCTTTTTTAATTCTTCGTAAGTAATGGTATCTTTATCTATATCTTCTGTAGCCAGTTCTTCCAGTTCCTGCCTGTCTTCGGGAGATAGATCAGACAGGTCGTCAAATTCTCTTTTTGATTCGGTTTGGTAGGCAATAATATCTTCCTTAACCATATTCAGCAATTCTTCATCCTCTGTATTGTCAATAAGAGCGTGGAGCTCTTTTTTAAGTTTTTCTTTATTCATAAAAAACCGCTTTCTCAAATTTACAAAAATTATCAGATTCTTTCACTTAATTCAAGCCAGCGCATTTCTTTTTCATCGAGCAATTGTACAATGGTGCTGATGCGTTCGGCGGCTTTCTGCAGGGCATCGTAATCCATAGCCCCGCCATTCATTTTTTCTTCGAGTGTTGTTTTTTCTTTTTGTAGTTGAGGAATCTCTTTTTCGAGTTGCTCGAATTCGAATTTTTCTTTGAAGGTAGGCTTGTTGGTTTGTGGTTTGCCCACAGGGCCCTGCGGGTTGTTGGTGCTTGGTGGTTCGGCCTTTAGTTCAGGAATCGGTTTTACAAGTGTTGGATTTTTTTCTTCAGCCAACTTGTATTCACGATATAAAGTATAATTACCCGGAAAATCTTTTATAACGCCATCGCCTTCAAAAGCAAAAAGGTGATCAACCATGCGATCCATAAAATACCGGTCGTGGCTTACAATTAAAATGCAGCCGGGGAAATCAAGCAGGAACTCTTCCAGTGTTCTCAACGTTTGCAGGTCAAGATCGTTGGTAGGTTCATCTAAAATTAAAAAATTAGGGTTGAGGAAAAGAATACTTAATAAATGCAGTCTTCTTTTTTCACCACCACTTAATTTACTGAGCGGTGTGTATTGCTGCTCGGCAGCAAACCCAAATTTCTCCATGAACTGTGTCGCAGAAATCTTCCCACCATCAGCCAAAGGAAAAAACTCAGCAAAATCTTTTACGTAATCAATGGCCCGTTTGTCTTCTTTGTATTGTAAACCTTCCTGGTTAAAGTTGCCGAACACAACGGTGTCGCCATGGTTAACCTTGCCACTGTCGGGCATTTCCTGCTGCAGGGCTATTTTTAAAAAGGTAGATTTACCGATACCATTCTTGCCCACAATGCCAATACGTTCGCCTCTTTTAAATGTGTAATCAAATCCTTTCAGAATTACTTTGTCGCCATAACTCTTGTTTATTTTTTTCATCTCCAGCACTTTGCCGCCAAGCCTGGTCATTTTTACCTGCAGGCTTATATCGGTTTCTTCTTTGCGCTGGCTAACCCTTTCTTCAATATCCGTAAAAGCATCCTGCCGCGATTTTGATTTGGTGGTACGGGCCTTGGGTTGCTTGCGCATCCATTCCAGTTCTTTGCGAAAAATATTTTTATCTTTTTGCAATTCGCTGGCCTGCACTTCCTGCCGCATGCTTTTCTGTTCTAAAAAATAATCATAGTCGCCTTTGTACACATAGATCTTTTCATCATCCATTTCCAGTATCTCATTACAAACCGCATCTAAAAAATACCGGTCATGCGTTACACAAAGCAGCGTAACTTTTTGGGCCGATAAATAATCTTCCAGCCACTCGATCATTTGTACATCCAGGTGATTGGTAGGTTCATCCAGTATGAGCAAACATTTTCCTTCGTGCAGTTGCGCCTCAATTAATGACTGTGCAAGGGCCACTCTTTTGCGCTGTCCGCCACTCAGGTTTCTAACCGGTTCGTTCAGGTGATGCAGGTTAAGTTTGCCAAGGATCTGTTTCAATTCGCTTTCAAAATTCCAGGCATTCAGTTCATCAACCTTTGCCATCAGGTCGGTTAGTTTTTCTATATTTTCTTCTTCCTGCTCCAGGCACATTTCATATTCCTTCACCACTTTTACAACCGGGTTGTCCATCTTCAGTACATTATCCCAGATGCTTTTATTTTCTTCAAACACAGTATCCTGCTGAAGCATGATCACTTTAATATCTTTATGTACCCAAAGCGTACCGCTGTCGGCCGTATCGAGGCCTGCAATAATTTTTAATAAGGTTGATTTTCCGCTGCCGTTACGGGCAACCAGTGCAATTTTATCACCCTCTTCCACGTAAAAAGAAATGTTTTTAAAAAGGGTTCGGATGCCAAACGATTTGGCCAGGTTCTCTATTGAAGCATAATGCATGGCGCAAAGGTAAAGGAGTAAATGCTTGCAGCAGAATTGATTTTGGATTTGAACCGCTATTTTTGAAGGAGAGATTTCGCCTGCTGCGAAATGGAATTGCCACAGAGGCACAGAAACACAGAAGGGAAAACCGCAATTATATTTTTCTGTGCTTCCGTGCTTCTGTGGCAAATTAAAAATTCCCGAAGGGAATTAAATATAATATCATTGTTAAAAATACCCGGGCTAATGAATTTTTTGAGGTTGATAAAGGCGGAATCATATACAAGAGGAATGATCCTTTCTGTTTTGTTCAATATTATCTCCAAGGGAATCCTTTTTCTGTTAACCATCATCATTGCAAGGTATTTTGGCAGCGATATAAAAACCGATATCTATTTCTTTGTTTTCGCCACCATGATCCTGTTCTCCAGCTTTATTAATAATATAGACACGGCCGTGCTTATCCCGGAATCAATGCGGCTGCGGGAGAAAGAAGGAGAATCAAAAGCAATGGATTTTCTGAATTATTTTTTGCTAATCTATTTTATCATTGGTGTGCTGTTTACCCTGATCATGTATTTTTTTGGTACAACCGTTTTCGGACTTATTTCAAAATTTGCTGCGGCAGATATCATTGCATATCGAAATTATTTTTGGGCGGGCTCCCTGTTTTTTATTTTTCATGTGCTTACTAATTATTTTAACAACATACTTACTTCTTTAAAATATTTCAGTCTGCCCATGGTTATCAGCAGCGTAAAAAGTTGCGTGGTTATTGTTTGTATTTTTTTATTGAACGCCAAGTACGATGTGTTCAGTGTTATTATTGGCGGATTGATTTCTTATGCCATAAACCTGCTGATACAAATTTATATACTGCATAAAATCACCGGCTGGAAATTTACTTTTAGAAAACTTGCGATAAGAAAAACTACCTGGAGCAATTTGCTTTATGCCGAACTGGGACAGATCACAACCGTTGCCAGCAGTATGTTTCCGCTGTATTTGCTAAGTGGTTTTGGAAGCGGCATCATCAGTGTAATGAATTACGGAAAAAACATTGCAGATATTCCCAACACACTGGTAACCTCGCAATTTGCCAATGTAAATGGCATAAAATTAAATGAAGAATTTGCCCGAAAGGATTACGCAGGCATGAATGAAACTTTTTTACACACATCAAAACTGATGGTTTTTATTTTGGTACCCATGGGTTTTTACTGTTTTGTTTTTGCCCAGCCTATCGTGGAGCTTTTTTACCAGAGCCGTAATTTTAAGGCGGATGCGGTAACAGAAGCTGCTATGTTTTTAAAACTTTTGGCGGTAACTATTTTCAGTATTGCAATTAATGCCATGGTAACCCGTGTGTTTATTGCGGTGCAAGCCATTAAGCAGGCCTTTTTTTACCAGGTGGCTTTGAGTATTTTTTTAATTGGGGCCATTTGGGTATGCACCAGGTATTATGGTGCTTATGGCTATCCTTATGGTATTATTATTATGAACATGGTTAACTATGTTGCCATGTATTTTATTTGCAAAAAATTGGCACCTCACATTAATTACGCAGCCCTGCTCACATATACCGCCCTTATCATTTTGGTGAATACAATAATAGCAGCGGCTTTATATGTTGCCGTCCATTATTCACAGCTCATCGGCTTACTCAATATTATATTCGGGTTTTTGCTGTATCTTATAATCTTACTTATACTCAATAAAAGATTCGCATTAAATACCGAATTGGATGTAATTATTAAACATGCTAAACAAAAATTTTTTTAAACGAAAGTTTATCCAGGTTTGCCGGTACATTTTCAGGCGAAAGTTTTTGCGGGTTATGGCAGGCCCGTTAAAAGGTTACCTCTGGTCAACATCGGCCAGCTATGATTATATTTTAGGAGAATATGAGGACCCGTTTACATTGAAATTGTTTTTATCCTGGTTAAAACCAAATTCAGTTTTTTATGATATTGGTTGTAACATTGGCTTTCATGCTTTAACAGCAAACACAATAATAAGTACCGGTAAAATTTATGCCTTTGAACCCATGCCTGCGGTGAAAAAAATATTTGAAAAACATATCAGCCTCAACAGTAAATTAATAACCAGTAACAGTATTGTATTGTCGCCCATGGCTATTTCTAATGAAGAAAAAGAAGTTGAGTTCTCAAATGATATTGCACATAGAGATGGTAATACCTATATTAAGGAGTCGTATGTTTTTTCGCGGGCTACAAATAAAATAACTGTTCAATGCCAGTCAATAGATGGTTTAATAAAGCAGGGCTACGAAAAGCCCGATATAATTAAAATGGACGTAGAAGGTGCAGAATACGATGTTTTGGTTGGGGCTAAAAATGCCATTGAGACATATTTGCCGAATATTTTATTGGCCACCCATGATTGTCATTTGCCGGGTGTGCAGGAAAAATGTCTCAGCTTTTTAAAGGAACTTGGCTATGATTTGCAACACACAGGCAGGCATAATAAATATATGGTTGGCCTTGATGATTATATCGCCATCCACAAAAGCAAACTATTGAATTTGAAGAACGAAGAAAAAATAAAGCTCCTTATTTTAACGCCCACACTACAATGCGGCGGCTCCGAAAAATTCGTTTCACTGATCTGTGAGCATATCAATACCAATATATTTTCAGTGTGCCTGTTGATCGTAAATAATGCCAATCCTTTTTACAACATTAAAAACCCTGCTGTTGAAATTATTGACCTGAAGAAAAACAGGACTTTATTTTCTTTACCTGCCATTAAAAAAGCAGTTAAGTATTTTAAACCGGATATTATTTTTTCTACGGCTGACCACCTGAACCTGTATCTCGCCATTTTTAAAAACCAGTTCAGCAGCGGGATAAGTTTCATTGCAAGGGGCGCAAGTATAGTAAGTATTAACAGCAAACAGGCTAAGGTTCCGTGGCTATACAATATGCTGATGAAAAACTATTACCATCGCTTTGATATGGTCATTTGCCAGTCGGCTTATATGCAGCAGGACCTGGTTAAGAATTACCGCATGCCTGCTGATAAAACGAGCGTGATCTATAATGCAACAGCGGAAGTTTTGCATACACCGGCCCTGCCCATTAAGGAAAGTGACCGTGTATATAAATTTATAACAGTTGCAAGGTTGAGTGCTGAAAAAGGAATAGAGCGTTTGATACATGCTGTGGCGCAGCTTTCCGTTCCGTTCAGGTATTTTATAATTGGCGGAGGAAGTAAAAAAAATGAACTGCAAAAACTGATAGATGAATTGCAATTGAATGAAAAGGTTTTTTTAACCAGGCAAAAAGATGATCCTTTCAGTGGTATGGAAGATGCCGACCTTTTTTTGATGGGTTCTTATTACGAAGGGTTTCCAAATGTTTTGCTGGAGGCCGGTGCCCATGGCTTACCGGTAGTAGCATTTAATGCGCCCGGGGGTATTGCGGAAATTATTATAGATAAGGAGAACGGTTTGCTTGTTGAGGATAATAATATCACAGCTTTTGTAACAGCCATTACAACGGGCCTGGCTGCCAATTTCAACAGGCAAAAAATAAAAGAGACAACCGGCAAGCGGTTTTCTGTTGTTCGTATGCTGGCAGAGATACAAGCGCTGTTTATAAAAGAGAAAAAAGAAAATAGTATTTAATAACACACCAGGATCATGCTTTTTAATTCTTTGAGCTTTGCCATTTTTTTGCCCATTGTTTTTATTTTATACTGGTTTGCAACAAAAAATAATTTTAAGCTTCAGAATATGCTGCTGCTTATTGCAAGTTATTTTTTCTATGCCTGCTGGGACTATCGTTTTTTGTTCTTACTGTTGTTTTCAACCCTGCTGGATTATTTTTCCGGGATCAAAATATTTGAAGCTGAAAATAAAAAGAAGAGAACGTTTTGGTTGTGGGTTAGTATATGTATCAACCTGGGGCTGCTTGGTTACTTTAAATACTGTAATTTTTTTATTACTTCTTTTGCTGACGGGCTTACTGATTTGGGTGTTAAGTTCAATATCCACACATTGCAGATAATTTTACCGGTTGGTATTTCATTTTATACATTCCATGGTTTATCGTATGTTATAGATATTTATAAGGAAAGGATAAAGGCTGAAAACAATTTCATCAATTATGCCGTATTCGTTTGTTTCTTTCCCTTACTTATTGCGGGACCAATAGAAAGAGCAACAAATCTTTTACCACAGATAGTTAAAAAAAGAGAGTTTGATTATTCAAAAGCTGTAGATGGTTTACGACAGATATTGTGGGGCTTGTT
Source organism: Chitinophagaceae bacterium (assembly GCA_031416815.1). Taxonomy (GTDB): domain Bacteria; phylum Bacteroidota; class Bacteroidia; order Chitinophagales; family Chitinophagaceae; genus Ferruginibacter. Next base: position 3,087 of record JANOUJ010000018.1, on the reverse strand, counting down.
TAAAAAAATTGTTATTGCTGATAATTGTGCAATATATGCGGATGCTGTTTTTGACAACTATAATGACTACTCAGGTATTACATTGTTTTGGGGAGTGTTTTTGTTTACTTTCCAGATCTATTGCGATTTTTCCGGTTACACCGATATTGCCATTGGCACAGCCAGGCTTTTTGGAATAAACCTGTTACGAAATTTCGCTTTCCCCTATTTCTCCCGGAACATAGCAGAATTCTGGAGGCGATGGAATATTACACTTTCAACATGGTTCAGAGATTATTTGTATATCCCCCTGGGCGGCAGCAAGGGCGGGGTATGGATGAAAACGAGAAACATTTTTATTATTTTTTTGGTGAGTGGGTTTTGGCATGGGGCAAACTGGACCTTCATTATCTGGGGCTTTATTAATGCAGTGTATGTGTTGCCTTCTGTATTATTTAAAACAAACAGGGATAACCTGAACATAGTAGCACAAGGCAGAATTTTACCAAATCTTAAGGAATTACTTTCAATGACGTTTACTTTCGGCTTAACTGTATTTGCGTTCATCTTTTTCAGATCAGAAAATATTGAACATGCAGTGCGCTATGTATCAAAATTGTTTTCATTTTCGGGAAACTCAACAGCATTTTCGGTTCCTGTTGCGTTGGTATTGTTAATTGCCGGCTTTATTATAGCAGAGTGGCGGGGCCGGGAGCAGCAATATGCCATTGCTGATGTAGGTTTAAAATGGCCAAAAATTATCAGGTGGTCATTATACTATGGTTTGGCTTTAGTAATATTTTATTTTTCAACTTCAGGAAAACAATTTATTTATTTTCAATTTTAACGGCACCAGTTATGAAGACATTTCTGCGACAAACTTCTATTTTTTTTGCAATTCCCTTTGGGGTGTTGATCGTGCTGCTTTTTTCGTTGAACTATATTAACAATAAAGCGATGGCTGATTATAAAACAGATACAGGAGTACAATCTTTATTTATGGGAGATTCTCATGTTCAATGTGCCATCAATTCTGCATTGCTGCCTGATGCAGTTAATTTATCTCAAAGTTCGGAGGCCTTATTATTTTCGTATTTTAAGATAAAATATATTTTACAAAACAACCCTGCCATAAAAAGAATTTACCTGGGTTTTGGCTACCACAATATTTCAACTTATGCCGATGAATTTACGTATGGAAAATATGCTTATGATGTCGCGTCAAGGTATTTTTTTATTTTGCCGGTTGAACAAAAAAAAGAAATAATTAAACATAACCTGAAGCAATTGCCAAAATTCCTGGGCAAAGTGCTTATTAACGGTGCTACTACATTAATTGAAAAGGAAGAAAACTATTCATTTTTAGGCGGCTATAAAAATGAGTATAAAAATTTAATCGCATCAAAGCTGTCAATAGACTACAGGATATCCCTGCAGTTTTATGAGAATGGAAAACAAAGAGGATTTTCTGCTGTTAATATTATGTACTTAAATAAGATCATCCTTTTATGCAAAGATAAAAATATAGAATTGGTCCTGTTGAAAACACCTTTACATAATTATTATAAAAGTAAAATACCACTTACATTCACTGAAAAATATGATTCATTGATCAGCCTGAATAAACTAAAAGTAATAGACTTCGGCAATTTGGTTTTGAATGACAGTTGCTATCTGCCAAATGGAGATCATGTTTCCCCAAGAGGGGCATTATTAACGACAAATTTTTTTAAGTAAAGGGAACAGCATACATGAATGATGAGTATAATTAACTGATATTTGTATCCACTAGCGTTTTGATATTAGTCGAAGATTTTCAATTGATTACAATTTAGTTCTTTGAAATTTTGTTGTATTGGTTTTGAAAAAAGCTCTTTAATTGACACTTTGTCAAAGACAGATATGCTAATAACTTGAAGAATTTCATACAGAGATTGCTTTAGGGCAAATCTTTTCTTTGCTATAGCAACAAGTATGTAAACAGAGATAGCAATCCAAATTTGAACTCTTACTGCGTTTTCACTTGTGCCCCAGAATGTCTTAATTTTTAAGTTCTGTTTGATCCATTTAAAAAACAATTCAATTTTCCAGCGATGTTTATAAAGTTTTGCAATTTCAGATGCATCTAATTCAAAATTGTTTGTCAGAAAAACAAACACACGATTATTTTCTTCATCAAAGAATTTTATCCTTCGAACTTTTTCAGGATAATCTTGCGAAGCATAAAATCCCTGAATAGATATTAATTGGTCAGCAAGAATTCCCTGAAATTTATTTTTCTTATTTGATCGAACACATTTAAAGTTGAGATTCCCTTTTGCTCGGATAACAAAAAAAGCTTTTGAAGTTTGGATTCGGTATAGGCGCTTAAAATCGATGTAACCCCTATCCAGTATATAAAAGCTGTCAATCTGAAAAGATATTGTATCAAGAATATTAACCTCATGAACCGCTGCAGGTGTAATTTGAATAAACTCTGGAATGGCTGACCTAAGATCAAGTTGTACATGAAGCTTTATACCTGCTTTAGTTGATCTGAAATTAGCCCATTGAAAAAGTGAAAGACACATATCAATGGTAGAAGCATCAATTGCAAAAACAGGATTGTCGATGGATAATTCAAGATCTTTTTCACCAACATACAATTGTTTGGCTTCTTTAATTAGAATCCAGGTAAAATCAGAGAAAATTCTCCAATCTCGATTTTCATTGGCAGTAGATAAAGTGCTTTTAGCAACAGCTTCGCCTATACCAAGGTGATATAGTTTATTCGAATTGGCCTTTAAACAAAGTATAGTATCTGATAAACTTTCTCGATGAGTAAGTTGTCCGAAAATCATACAGAGATATTGTCGCCAACAATTAAAATGCTTTGTTTTATAATCGCCATTATACCTTTTGACACATGTTTTAAAACTAGTTGGAGATAATAGAGAAATAAGCTGAGAGAATAAATAAGTGCCTTGATTCATATAAATTGATTGTCAAGGCGTTATATTAAGAATAAACTTCGATTTTTTCAAATCGTGTTAGCCTTCAAAATAGATGAAACCCAATACAGACAATATTTTCAAAGAACTTATATTTATAACATCAAAACACTAGTGA
>JANOUJ010000017.1:0-2743 GCA_031416815.1 Chitinophagaceae bacterium | reverse complement strand
TGCCAAGCAACATCCAATAAAAACGGGGAACATTTACACTGTGCATCCAGATACAACAAACTATTTTATTGTAGAGATAACAGGTAATACTTTTCAAGATAAACCAGTATATGGCCCTCTTTCCAAAGTATCTTTTGACAGCTTGCGAAAAAGATTAAATATTACAGACATTAAATTCAATATGCATTATCCAGAGTTCCGTTAAGCAGCATACACAAACAACTTATAAAATCACCCCACCAACCAAACCTGCAACAAAAACACCCCAATCCCCGCAGCAAAACCAATCAACGCCAGCCAACCAATCTTTTTTAAATACCACATAAAATTTATCTGCTCAATACCCATTACTGCCACACCTGCTGCCGTACCAATTATTACTGCACTGCCACCGGTGCCGGTTGTTAAGGCTAAAAATTCCCAAAAATGATGGTCTGTTGGATAAGTTGAAAGATCGAACATGCCCTGCGAAGCTGCCACCAGCGGCACATTATCAACAATGGCAGAAAGTAATCCCAATGCAACACCAATTAAATAATCATTTTTAAATGTGCTGCTGAGAAATGTTGCAAGCTCTTTTAGCAAACCAAAAGATTGCAAAGCCGATACGGCCAATAATATCCCCAGGAAAAATAAAATACTTGGTGTATCGATTTTTTGTAACGCTCTTGCAACAGTAAACCGTTCTGCAATTTCCGATTCCTTGCTTTTATGAATGATGGTAGTGATCACCCACATCAATCCCAATGCAAGCAACATACCCATGAAAGGCGGTAAATGTGTAACCGTTTTAAATACCGGTACAAAGATCAAAAAACCGATGCCTGAAAATAAAATGATCTTACCATCACGTTTTTCTTTTGCTGTACTTACTGATTGGGGCATGGCAACAATTTGCTGTCCACGAAACCGGTAAGCAACAATCAATGCAGGAATAATACAGGCAGCCAGGCTGGGGAGAATCAGTTCCTTCATAATATTGAGTGCAGTTATCTGTCCGCCGATCCACAGCATGGTTGTAGTTACATCTCCCAGTGGCGACCAGGCACCGCCTGCATTGGCCGCAATAACGATCATACCCACAAACCAAAGCCTGTCTTCCTTTTCGCTTAATAGTTTGCCACAAAGAGATGTCATAACGATCGCAGTAGTTAAATTATCAAGCAAGGCTGAAAGGAAAAATGTGATGCTGATGATGATGAGCATTAGTTTTGACTTACTGGTGGTTTTTATTTTTTCAGTAATGATGTCAAAACCATTATGAGAATCTATTAATTCAACAATGGTCATTGCGCCCAACAGGAAGAAAAGTATAGAAGCGATCTCCCCAAGGTGATGCAGCAATTCTTCACTTACAATATGTGTATCCCCGCTTTGCAGGATATAGATCGTCCAGCAAACAACGCCTGTGATCAATGCGGAAGCAGCTTTATTGAGTTTTAACGGATGCTCAAAAGCGATGGCAGCATAGCCCAATACAAAAACTATTATCAGCAGCGAAGAAATCATAGATGTAAAATAACTTTTTTAAAGTTCAAGCTTAAGAAAAGTTCACTGAATTAAAAAACCGCTTCTTTTAAGAAACGGTTTTCAATCTTACTAATAAATATTTTTAAACATCCTTCCCATGGCAATGCTTATACTTCTTACCACTACCACAAGGGCAAAGATCATTTCTTCCCGGTGCTTTTTCCACACGTATGGGTTCCTGCCTTACCTGTTGTGACGGATCGATATATTCATTCTCTGCACTGATATGTTCCGGGCCGCCACCGGCTGTTGCAAACTCTTCCTTGCGCTGGCGCATTTTGGTCATATCTGTTTTGCGCTCACGGCCCTCACGTATTTGCCCGGCATTGGTTTGCTCCATCGGTATCTGTGCGTGGCAAAGGAAGCTTACAATATCTTTGTTCACCTGGTCGTCCATTTGCTTGAATGCACCAAAGGCTTCTATTTTATAAATTACCAATGGATCTTTTTGTTCGTAGCCCGCAGTTTGTACACTGTGGCGCAGATCGTCCATGGCACGTAAATGTTCTTTCCAGGCATCATCAATTAGAGCAAGGGTGATGTTGCGTTCTAAAGCATCGTTCAGTTCCCGTCCTTCTGTAGCTAAATATTTATCAAGATTGGCCAATGCCTGTATTTGTTTTTTACCATCGGTAAATGGCACGGCAACATTTTCTATCTGGTTACCCTGTTCTGTGCGAATGTTTTTAATGATGGGCAAAGTTTGTTGCACCATGGTATCCGTTTTTCTGCGATACTGCGTTACTGCCTCTTCATACAAACGGTCGCTCAGCGAATTTACATCTCCTTTATCCAGTTCTTCGGCTGTAATAGAACTATCAATTCCAAAATTTACAATGGCTGCCAGTTTAAATCCATCATGATCATTTCCTTCTTTAAAAGAATTAACCAGGCCATTGGCAACAGAATAAAATGAATTGTCAAGGTCAAGCGCAAGCCTTTCGCCAAACAAAGCATGGTTACGTTTCTTATATACTACATTACGTTGCTTGTTCATCACATCATCATACTCCAGTAATCTTTTACGTATGCCGAAGTTATTTTCCTCAACTTTCTTTTGAGCCCTTTCAATTGATTTGGTGATCATGCTGTGCTGTATCACTTCACCTTCTTTATAACCCATCCTATCCATCAGTCCGGCAATACGCTCGCTGCCAAACATACGCATCAGGTCGTCTTCCAGCGAAACAAAAAAGCTAGAACTTCCGGGATC
>JANOUJ010000016.1:0-5577 GCA_031416815.1 Chitinophagaceae bacterium | reverse complement strand
ACAAACACAAAGGGCTGCTGAGAAATACCGGAGGCTTTTTTAAATCGCCTTCGGCAGAAAGGATAAAAGTTTTAGCAGGCATTAAAAAAGACTCTTTTGATTGCTATGCATGGTTAATTCAGTTGCATCAACAATATAATTTACACCCGGTTTATTTTTTTCTGGTTGCCGAAAAAAATAGCACCTATGATAAAAACATTTTACCGAATACAGATGCGATGTGGAAACTGGTTAATCATCATGCAAAAAAATATGCTGTTGGCTTACATCCTTCCTGGCAAAGTGGTGATGACAGATCTCTGTTAAAGAAAGAAAAAGAATTGTTAGAGGCAATGTCGGCAAATACAATAACCAGATCACGGCAACATTATATCCGTTTTAATTTTCCGGAAGGTTATCAGAAATTAATTGAAGCCGGATTCACAGATGACCATTCAATGGGCTATGGCAGTATCAATGGTTTCAGGGCATCGGTATCTTCTTCGTTTTATTGGTACGACCTGGAAAAGGAAGCTAACACCACTTTACGCATTCATCCTTTTTGTTTCATGGATGCCAATGCCTATTATGAACAAAAACAAAATGCAGCACAGACATTTGAAGAGCTGATGCACTATTATACTGTTTGTAAAGCTGTAAACGGAACTTTGATCAGCATTTGGCATAACCATTTTTTAGGTACTGCAAAGGAATTTGAAGGATGGGCAGCGATATATGAGCAGTTTATTGTTCAGGTTCAGCAATAATTTTTTCACTGCTACGCTTGATACTGTAATTTACCAGGAAGACACCTGCCAACGTTACAATGGCGCCCCACAAAATATACATGGTAAGTTTTTCGTGCAGCACGATGGCTGCTGTTACCATGGCCACAAGCGGATTGATATAAGCATACAAAGAAGAAATAGCGGGAGGTAATTTCTTCATAGAATAAATAAAAGCAATGAATGCCACCAATGAACCGGCAATTACCAGGTAAGTAATGGCCCCCCATGCGGTAGCAGAAATATTTGCAATTTCAATAGTTGGCTGCGTACTTTCAGCAACAATAAGTAAGATGAATGCACCAATGAGCATTTGCCAGCCCGTGGCATAATAAGGATTAAGTTTTGTTTTTTTTCTCACAATAACAATAGTACCAACACTCCAGCTTAACATAGCAATTACCGATAACGCTACACCAAAAATAAATCCTTCAGGATGGTGTTGAAATGCATTTTCGTAAAACACTATTCCAATACCCGTTATACCCAGCAGCAGGCCCGCAAAAGTAAGTATGGTCATATTGCGGTTTTTGAAAAACACCATTTCAATGATCACAACACTCAACGGGTATAATGCGCCCACTAAAGCGCTTAAACCTGTCGGGATGAAATTCAAGCTCCAGGTGCTTAAACCATTGGCAAGTACAAACATCAGCACGGCCATTATCAATAACCATATAAATTCTTTACGGGTAGGAAAAGGTAATTTTCTATACAGCATAAAAAAAAGCACAAAACAGATGCCTCCAAAAAACTGGCGGATATAAGCCATTTGCAGTGCCGGCATTTCGGCAACACCAATTTTGCTGGCTACCCAGGTGGTACCCCAAACAATGCTGGTAATTGCCAAAGCAAAGTATCCCCGTGCTTTTCCCTGCGTAAAATTTTTACTGCTGATCATTTATAGATGTCTATAGTTAATGTTTAAAATGCCGAAGGCCGGTAATCACCATGGGGAGATTATTTGCTTTGCAGTATTCAATTGAATCTTTATCACGTATGGAACCGCCCGGCTGTACAAATGATGTAATGCCTGCTGCATGTGCAATTTTTACACAATCATCAAAAGGAAAGAAAGCATCGCTTGCCAAAGCTGCACCGTTCAGGTCAAAATCAAACTGCTTTGCTTTTTCAATTGACTGCCGCAAAGAATCAATACGGGATGTTTGTCCGCAACCTTTACCAATTAACTGTTTATTCTTTACCAATGCAATGGCATTGCTCTTTAAATGTTTGCAAAAAATATTGGCAAAAATGAGATCTTCTTTTTCTGCCGCTGTGGTTTCCCTGCCACCTTCCTCTTTCCAATCTGTATAATTACCGTTATCATTTTGTTGTGTAAGGATGCCGTTTAAAACCGACTTAGATTGATGTGTAGCAGCATGTTTTGTTTTTTGCTGTAGCAGGATACGGTTCTTTTTTGTTTTTAAAATTTCTACAGCAGCTGCATCATAAGCCGGTGCAATCAACACTTCAAAAAATATTTCATTGATGGCATTGGCAGTCGCCAGGTCAACCGCAGCATTGCAAACCAGCACGCCGCCAAACGCACTTTCCGGATCGCCTGCGAGTGCCGCATCCCAGGCTTCTTTAATTGTAGGCCTGATTGCAACACCACAAACATTGGTGTGCTTAATAATTGCAAACCATACATCAGCAGCAAACTGTTTGTAAGCCCCTCCTTCGGAGGTTCCCGCCAGGGAAGGAACGAAGTTCGAAGCGGAGGCTTCAGCAATCAGTTGTAGTGCAGCATCAACGTCAACCAAATTGTTGTAGGATAATTCTTTGCCATTCAGTTTTTCAAATATCTCGTCTGTGTTACCATAAAACACGCTCTGTTGATGGGGGTTTTCGCCATAACGTAAAATTGTTTTCTCTTTATTAAATGGATTTATAAAATCTGACTGGTTAAAATAATTGGATATGGCCATGTCATAACCGGTACAAACATCAAATGCTTTAATGGCAAACATGCGGCGTTGCTCGAGGGTTGTTTCCCCGTTTTGTTCGTCTAAAATTCCTTCAAGCAAAGCATAATCCTGTTTGGCGGCAACTACTAACACCGAAGCATGGTTTTTTGCAGCAGCACGTATCATCGAGGGGCCGCCAATATCAATTTTTTCAATGATAGCAGCCTCCCCTAAATCCCCTCCCAAGGAGGGGGCTTGAGCTTTCATGGTTTTAACGGTTTCTTCAAAAGGATAAAGATCAACTATTACCAAATCAATTTCGGGTATTTGGTATTGTATCATTTCGGCAACATGTTCTGCATCTTCCCGTTTACCCAATATGCCTCCAAATATAGATGGGTGCAATGTTTTAACCCTTCCTCCCAAAATAGACGGATAGGTCGTGAGTGATTCAACCGGTGTGCAGGGTATATTTAAATCTTCAATAAATTTTTGTGTACCACCGGTAGAATAGATAGTGATGCCCAACTGGTGTAGTTGCTGCACAATGTTTTCCAATCCATCTTTATAAAAAACTGAAATGAGTGCGGCTTTAATTTTTTTCTGCATTTGCATTGCTTAAATTGGCTGTATTAAGAAATTGGCAACCGGTAAGTATATAATTTCGCCGCAAATTTACAGATTAAACTGCAGCAAATTGTATTCAACATTGTTGAAACTGATTATTTAATGAAAGGTAGTTCGGGTGTTTGTTCAGCAGGGGGTTTTCTATAACCATTTAACCGTATTTCGGCCCTGGCATTTTTAAGAACTTGCTGGGGGTTTTTTGCCGCATTGGCCGGCCGGGATATGCCGTAACTTTTTACTTCCATTATCCGGGATCTATTAACCTGGCGTGAGAACAGGTAATTTTTCACGATCTCGGCCCTTTCTGCTGCCAGCCGCATACATAAGGCATATGATCCTTCGGTAAGGTTTGCATGGCCATCTATGGTAATGGTAAGTTCAGGATTATCTCTTAATAATTTACTTACACTATCCAGCACATTATAAGTAGGTGTCGCTAAGCCCCAGTCTCCAATCGCAAATGGCACCATTATCGCACCTGAATCAGGGCAACCTTCAAAGTCGCCAAGCCCAAATACATCGGGGCACTTATCTTCATCGTCGGCAATACCATCTTCATCTTTATCAACAAAACTTTTCCTTTTGGGTGGTGGTGGATACACCAGCCTTAACTCGGCCCGGCAATTTACCCAAAGGCCGTTTTTATCTTTGTTCACATATTTCTGGCGTGTTTTTCCCCAAGCCTTTATTTGGTTGATCCGGGTGAGGGCAACACCCCTTCCTAAAACATAAGTCTCAATAAATATGGCCCGGTTTAAAGAGAGGTAATAGCAAACCGTATCAGACCCCTCCTCTCTATAAGCATATCCATCTATGGAAAGGGTGATGTTGGTATCACGCAGTAAAATGGCAATGATGCTATCTAAAGTTTCCAGCGTGTATTTATGAAATAGAGCCGATTGTTTATATTCGAACCTGATCACAATGGTATCAATACGCTGAGGCGGTGGTTGAAAATATTGATGTACTGCTGTGTTATGATCGACCAGTTCGGCTTTAGCGGTTCCGCATAACACGGAAAAACCAGTGCTCAAAAAAAGCAATACTGCAAGGTGCCGGAGGTTGGTCATCCCTGCAAATTTAATGGTATTGTAAATTTAATCACTTGAGGCAAAAATAGATAATATAAAAACAACGAACATCAGCCCTAAAACGTTAGTTATATGCCGATATTGTAGATAAAAGCGCCGGCTTCGGGGATTGAATAAAATTTTAAATTGAGCATTCTACATTCTTTTTTCCATTTTTCTATTTTCCAGGATGGGTTAGAGGCATCAAAAACAATTTGACGGCAGTTAAAGGCGTTTGCAAGGCGAATGATATCAAGCTTTGGATTTTTGGAAATGATAAGCAGGTCCAGGTCTATTTTCTGTGTAACTGAATCAAAAACAATTGCTCTGTCTGCTATGAGTATTTTTTTATTGTTGAACAGATAGAACATCCCATAATTAACAACGCCACCCAATGAATCGGTTCTTTTATCAAGTTGTTGTGCTATTCTTCCGGGTTTTAAATGAAAATTCTGCAGCAGACCATCCTGCAACAAGATACTATCGCCAACAAATTGATACCGGTGGCCGTTTATAAAATCGATGGCCTTATGCTGCGGTACATTATACACGATTAACTTTTGTTGTTGGCTGCTTTGCCAACTGCTGTATGCATTTTGTATCACAAAAGTCATGGTTGAAACCAATGCCAGGCGGAAATACCTTTTGTTTTTAAGCAGCAACCAGGCGCTAAAGCTAATTACCGTTGCATATAATAACCACGTAGATGAAACAGTAGCTGGAATTTTATCCCACACGGCAAAAGACAGATCATTTATCCAAAGTATAATTTTATTCATCACCCAAACCAGTCCGGTAACCAGTTTTCCGAGCCAGACACCTGCAAAAGGCATCCATGAAAATGCGATCAAAACTATTTCGGCATATAAAATAATGGCCGACAGTGGTACTGCAATTAGGTTTGATATTAAAAACAAGTTAGGAAACTGGTGGAAATAATAAATACACACCGGGAAAGTAAGCAACTGTGCCGCTGTTGATACCGATACCAGTTGCCAGGTTTTATCAAGCCATTTATTTTTTATGTAGAAGCAATTATAGATAGATTTTTGAAAAATAACAATGCCCAATACAGCCAGGTAAGATAACTGAAAGCCCACCGCCCACAAATAATATGGATTGTAACAAAGCAATGCAAATGCAGAGGCTGCCAGGGCATTGTAAATAGACGACTGCTTGAAATAGGTTTTTCCCACAGCAATAAAG
>JANOUJ010000015.1:0-7977 GCA_031416815.1 Chitinophagaceae bacterium | reverse complement strand
TAATGCCGTAATAAGGATTAAGTGCCTTAAAAATGGTAAAATCGTCGCTGATATGTACAAGTCCTAAAACGGCCAGCATACCAAACCAAACCGACATGAAAGGGCCAAAGAATTTACCAATATTACCGGTACCAAATTGTTGCGAAAGAAAGAAAAGGGTGATAATGCCTATTACAATATAAACGATGGTGTTCTGGCTTAGATCATGAAACTGGGGAAGTTCTTTTAAACCTTCGATGGCCGATGTAATTGAAATGGGGGGCGTAATGATACCATCTGAAAGTAGTGCCGCACCTCCGATCATGGCGGGAATGACCAACCATTTTTTTCGCCGCCTTACAAGGGCAAATAATGAAAAGATACCGCCTTCACCACGGTTATCGGCACGTAGTACCATAATTACATACTTAATGGTGGTAAGTAAAGTAATGGTCCAGATGATGAGGGATAGTGTACCGAGTATGAGTGTTTCATTAATGACTCTCCCTTTAATAATAGAGTTGAAAACATACAATGGCGAGGTACCGATATCGCCGTAAATTATTCCTAAAGCCACCAACAGGCCGGCTGCTGTTACTTTGTTAACATGTTTCGACACAGAAAAAATTTAAAAGTTGAACTGGATTTTGATATTGATACATCATATAAGCCTGTGTTTTTAAAATGCAGGTACAAATGTAGAAGTAAAAGAGAAAACTGTGCTGAAATATTTTTAATATTTTAGCCTTGCAGGCAAGGTATTACATTTACATATAGAAATGGCTGGGAAGGAATAATTGTGTGCAACGAATAAAAAAAGTGAAACATAATGAAAAAGATTTTATTGGGGGCTATGCTTGTAACTGGCTCAGGTGTATTTGCTCAGGATTCGACGGTAGCAGTTCCTCCCATTGCAAATCCATTCACATTCAGCGGTTATGTAGAAGCTTATTATCAATATGATTTTAATAAACCAAAAGATAATAACAGGCCAGGGTTTATTTACAGTCACAACCGCCATAACGAATTTAACATTAACCTTGGCTTTTTAAAAGGCGGTTACAATACGAAAAGAGTAAGAGCGAACCTTGCCATAGCAACTGGTACCTATATGAATGCAAATTACGTATCAGAACCAGGAGTGATAAAAAATATACATGAAGCGAATGCGGGTTTAAAGATATCAAAGAAGAAAAATATTTGGATAGATGCCGGCATTTTTGCTTCGCATATTGGTTTTGAAAGTTCGGTATCAAAAGATTGCTGGACACTTACAAGGAGTTTGTTGGCAGATAACTCTCCATATTTTGAAAGTGGTGCCAAACTTTCTTATACCAGTGATAATAATAAATGGATGATAAGTGGTTTAGTATTGAATGGCTGGCAGCGCATCAAACGGGTGGATGGTAATTCCCTCATGAGCTATGGTACCCAGGTACAATTTAAACCTGATGCTGCAACATCTTTAAATTACAGCACTTTTATTGGTACTGATAAACCGGATAGTGCACGCCTGTGGCGGTATTTTCACAATGTGTATGGCATTTTCAATATTAACAGGCAATTTGGAATAACTGCCGGCTTTGATATTGGTACAGAACAAAAAGTAAAAGGCAGTAGCAGTATGTATACCTGGTATTCTCCGGTGCTCATCTTAAAGTATGGTCTTAATTCAAAATGGACTATTGCAGCAAGGGGCGAATATTATTATGATAAGGATGAGGTGATCATCGCCACCGGAACAGCAAATGGCTTCCGTACAGCTGGATTTTCTTTGAATTTGGATTATGCACCCGTTACCAATGCACTTATCAGGTTTGAAGTAAGAGCATTAAATAGTAAAGATGAAATTTTTACAAAAGGAACTGGGGCAACAAAAACCAATACATATGTTTCAACTTCTATAGCAGTAAGTTTTTAGCGTTAGTACAACCATTGTGGCTTGACAAAAATTTGACTTTATTTATTCATAGTTTCCGGGAATGCCGGGAATTATCAAGTTCGAAATTTTTCCGAACGATCAACAAACAACAAAGAGAACATCACCAAATGCAGCAAGACTAATTGCCTTGAAGAATTTAGCAATAATGCGATTATTTTCCCGTCATTTTATCATACAACTTTTGTATGTCTTTTAATTTAGTGATGTAAATGCTGCGGCCATGCGTACCAATTACCAGTTCATTTTCACGCTGCTGTATTACCATATCATGCACCGGCACACGGGGCAGACTATTATCGAGCGTTAAAAAAGATCTGCCCATATTGAAAGATGCATACAAGCCGTTATCGGTGCCAACATAAATAATGCTTTCTTTTTTTGGATCTTCTGCTACCACATTGATGGGCTCCATCGGTAGATCAGTTCCTAATTGAGCCCAGGTGGTTCCATGATCTTCACTCACAAATAAGTAAGCGGCAAAATGATCATTGCGATATCCGTTTAAAGAAACATACACCCTCCCTTCTTTAAAGGCCGAGGGAGTAACTCGGCTTACATACAAACCCTGTACAGCTTTTGGCAGGCTGCCATTTATCTTCGTCCAGGTATAGCCGGCGTCTTTACTCACATGAATATTTCCGTCATCGGTACCAAAGTATATCAAACCAAATTTCATAGGCGATTCAACCAATGTTGTTGCTGTACCAAACGGCACATCGCCCTCGGTGCCGCCGTTTGTAAGATCTGCAGTGAGTGGTTCAAGGTTCTCGCCTTTTTGTAAACTGCGGTGAAACCGGTTGGTGCCGTAATAAAGAATATCCTGGTTGTGTTTGCTTAGCCAGATGGGTGTTTGCCAGTTAAACCGGTATTTGGGTTCGCCTATGTCGGGCCGGGGATAAATAAATAAGCGCCTTCCGCCTTCTGTGCTTCTGCGGCCATAAAACCCAAACTGCGATCCGGTGTAAGCAGTTTTATTATCACGGGTATCAACCTGCACCTGCATACCATCGCCGCCACCTATTTGTTTCCAGGGATATACACCTTCATAATCCCACTGGTCTATATCTTTTGCAGTTGATGGACCAAACCAGGTACCATTATCCTGCAGACCGCCGTAAATATTATAAGGCTTTGCGTCATCAACTGTAATTTTATAAAACTGCCCTACGGATGGTGTATTGACTTTAAACCAATGCTCGCCATTATCGTAAGTAACATTGCAGCCACCATCATTTGCTGCCACCCAATGGCTGTCTTTATTGGGATTCATCCAGCAGCCATGCCAGTCGGCATGGGTTGCATCATTATCGGTTGATTTAAAGGTTCTGCCCCCATCGGTACTCAGCAAAAGATCATACCCGCTGATAACTATTTTATCGGCATTGGAACTACTTACAGATATCTTTCCAAAATAGTAGCCGTAAGTATTGTAGGTGTTGATGCCTTTTGTATTTACTTTTCTCCAGGTAATGCCGGCATCATCACTGCGGTACACTTCACATCCGATGATGGGTGTTTCAAATAATGCGGTGTTTGCATCAAAAAGGTAATTGTAAATTTCTGTTGGTTTTATTTTATCGTTTTTAACCAACTCTTTTACAGTTGCCGCTGTGTATTTTTCCTTAAAATTATTTTTAAACAGGAAGCTGTCTAATTTTTTATCATCCAGCGCTGCAAAACCATCTTTGGTAAGTTCTTTAAAATTTTTAAGTACATAGTTGGTATCCACTTTCTTTTGTGCAGTATCGGGCCTACGGCCCTGGTTATCCAAAGTCGCATAAATGATATTTGGATTTGCTCCGAATACCGCAACACCCATTCTTCCCAAACCATCGCCAACCGGAAAACCGCTGCCGGCAGCAGTTACATGCCTCCACGTATTCCCACCATCGTTACTTTTATAAATGCCGGATGTTTTTCCTCCTTCTTCGAAATTCCATGCCCTGCGGGTGCGGTACCACATGGCTGCATATAATTCATCAGGGTTTTTAGGGTTGATCTCCATATCAGCAGCGCCGGTATTTTCATCAACAAATAAAGTTTGTTTCCAGGTTTTACCGCCATCGGTTGTTTTGTAGATTCCTCTTTCATTATTGGGAGAATACAAATGACCCAGTACGGCTACCCAGGCAATATTATGATCTGTTGGATGAAGATTTATTTTGCCAATGTGGTGGCTTTCGGGTAAGCCAAGGTGTTCCCAGGTTTTGCCATTGTCCGAGCTTTTATAAACGCCCAAGCCTGAGTAAGAGGAGCGGCTGCTATTGGCTTCGCCGGTCCCAATCCAGATTTCATTATCACTTTTCAGATTTTCCGATGTTCCAAGTAATCCCTTTTCAATAGTTTTTTTCCATCTTATCGAAATATCCCCAATTCCAAATGCATTCTCTTTATCAAAAACAGGCACTAAACTTTGCCCGTTGTTGTTGGTGTACCATAGGCCACCGGTAGCATAGGCCACATAAAATTCAGTGGGGTCAGCAGGATTCACGTCTATATCCACTACTCTTCCGCTCATGATGCTGGGTCCTACATTACGGAATTTAATACTGTTTAAAGTGGTGTCTTTTTCCAACAACTTTCTTTTCTGTAAACCGCTTAGCCTTTCCGCACCTGTAGTTGGTTTTACCTGCGCCTGAACAGAATTAACAATTACTAAAAGGAGTATTATTGTAATTTTGGAAAGATTTATCATCATAAGTTTTGGTTTGAAATTAGCAAACAATTAAAAACGTTTTATGCAGATTTTAAAAATAAGGGAATTGTTTTTATTGGCAACCATGCTTTTTTTATTTTTTATAAATGGCATGGCTCAATATAAAACTTATAAACTTACACCCGAAGGCGATACCCTGAATGCTATTGACAAAAAAGATATGAAACAGGGCAAATGGGTTATTCATATAGACCCCATTAGAGGTGAACCGGGTTATGAAGAAGAAGGCATTTTTAAACAAAATAATAAAGAAGGCATTTGGCGTAAATATAGCTTGCAGGGTGATATCATTGCAGTTGAAGTGTATAAGCGTGGCGGCAAAGATGGTGTTCAGCAATATTATACATACCTGGGCGACCTGATCAGGGAGGAAAGCTGGCGTGGATATGATCCCGATGCTCCGTATGATACCATTGCTGTTTATGGCGAAGGCAATAATGAGATCATTGATTACAAAATTGTAAAGGCAGAGCAATACAGCGTAAGGCATGGCGAGTGGAAATTTTATGATGCCGGGAGTGGCCGCCTTGTAAAGGTTGAAAAATATGAGCGTGGCCATTTGGAAACACCGGGAGACAATAAAAAGACCGTAGTTGCAGTGCCTGGAGAGAAAAAGAAAGAAGTGCAAAAAACTCCGGAAATGTTGGAATGGGAAAAGAAGAATAAAGGGAAGAAAAAAGTGGTAAGGGATGGAAGAACGTATTCGGGTGGATAGTGGTCTGGCCACTATGAAGACTTCTGAAAAATTATCCTGTCAGAATTACTACATGCATTCATTTTTTTAATGCTGATCTTAGTGGCCTGAAAACTAAAAACATGCTAACGATACTTGACTGGCCACCACAAGTCTCCGCAAAAAATAAAAGGCATTCATTAATTTAAACATAAAAATACTTGCAGTGCATGCTTAGTGGCCTGACAAGAAGAACCGCTGAAAAAATAATAGCTGAAAAGGGATTGCATTGCTCCAGTAATCCCAGTTATGTACTCCCGGCCTTTCAATATAAGTATGCGGTATTTTTAATTGTACCATTTTTTGATGCAACCTGCGGTTGCCATTAATAAAAATATCTTTCTCACCACAATCAAAAAATATCTTTACACCGGTGTTGGTATAATTTTCAATTAAATTGATGATCGTAAGATTGTGCCAATTATTAGCCTGCAAGATAGTATCGCCAATTCTTTTGTTGATGTCGAAACGGTTTTTGCTTTCTTTCAGATCTACTCCGCCACTCATACTGCCTGCTGCGCCAAAAACATCTGCATGCCGCAAAGCCAGGAAGAGTGCGCCATGGCCACCCATACTTAAACCAGTAATGGCACGGTGATTTTTATCGGCAATGGTTCTATAATTTTTATCTATATAGTTTACCACTTCTGTTGCAATATGTGTTTCGTACCTGTATGTTGTATCCATCGGGCTGTCAAAATACCAACTGCCTTTTGCTCCATCCGGGCAAACTATTAATGTTTGATATTGATCTGCGTAATTGATTAATTCCGGAACCCTGATTATCCAGTTGCTGTACCAACCATCATATCCGTGCAGCAAATAAACCACCGGAAAACTATTCTTTTTCTTTTTATAACTGTCTGGCTTTATTACAACCGCTTTTATGTATTTATGCATACTGTTGCTGTAGATATTAACTGTATCTACCTTACCGGCAAATAAAGTCTCTGTGAAGCAGCAAACAACAATCAGCAGCAAACAATATTTCATATCCTGTAATTTACTTAAAAGCAGTTATAAAAAAACTGTCCCGCCTTTTGGGTGGGACAGCTTTTTTAATTTCAGATAGCAATATTTTATTTGATCTCCTTCTGCATCGGGTTTACTCCGCTGCCTGCGCCTCTTGCCCCACGGGCACCGGCTTTAAACAACTGAAATTTGCTGGGTGTTGTGATAGAAGGCCAGGTGTTGTTATCGGTATTGATATCGGCTGTTTCTCTCATTGGGTCAAGTTTGATCGACACCACTTCTTTACTTTTCATAAAAGTTTTGATCACTCTGTTCTCATTCTTGCGCCAAACATATACCGGTATGCGGTCAACTTCTTTTGAACCATCTTTAAAGGTCCACTCAATTATGATCGGCATTACCAAACCACCTTTGTTGCTGAAAGTAAGCTCGTACATATTTTTATCGCCAGCTATTTTAAAGCGTTCGGCTTCGGTATAGGTGTCGGCAGGTAAAGGTACCGGTGTGATAATTTCAAATGGAGTAGTATCCACTCTTACCAGGTCGCGGCCATATCTCCAGTAAAAATCCCGCAGTGATGGGTCTGCATCTGTTTCAAAAACAATCTTCTTGTCTTCGCGGTTCCTGATCTTGGAAATATCATCAAAACTATTCAGTTGTGGTTTTGCTACCGGTACTTTTCTTGTAGATGCACCGGGATTTGACGGGGAAGCAATATCAGTATTTAAAACAGCCCATTTAACAGTATCCAGTGAAATATCACAAGGCTCTATTCCATAAAACCATCCTCTCCAGAACCAATCCAGGTCTTCGGCGCTTGCATCTTCCATTGTACGGAAAAGATCAGCAGGGGTTGGATGTTTGAAAGCCCAACGCCTTGCATATTCTTTAAAGGCATAGTCAAAGTTCTGCCTGCCCATAATGGTTTCACGCAATATATTTAAACCTGTTGCCGGCTTGCTATAAGCATTGGGTCCAAACTGTATAATGTTTTCGCTGTTGGTCATAATAGGCTCCAGCACATCTTTCGGCAGCTTCATGTAATCAACTATTTTGTAAGCCGGGCCTTTACCAACCGGGAATTTATTATCCCACAATTCTTCAGCAAGGTATTCGCAAAAAGAATTCAATCCTTCATCCATCCATGTCCATTGTCTTTCATCGCTGTTGATGATCATTGGAAAAAAGTTGTGGCCTACTTCATGTATCACCACGCCAAGCATTCCATTTTTTGTGCCTTCGCTATAAGTGCTGTTGGCACTGTAATTTCCACTGGCATCTTTTTCGGTACGGCCAAAGTTGAAACAGATCATTGGGTATTCCATTCCATTGGCGGCCTCTAAACTTTGTGCAACGGGGTATGGATAAGGAATGGTGAATTTTGAATAGGTTTTGATGGTGTGTGCCACCGCTTTGGTGCTGTACTTCCGGTATAACGAATATGCTTCTTTTCCATAACCACTCATGCACATTACTTTCTTTCCTTCAACCATCGTTGGCATGGCATCCCAGATAAATTTGCGTGAACTGCCCCATGCAAAATCACGTACCATATCGGCTTTAAATATCCAGGTTTTCTTTTGGGTTGATTTCGTTCTTTCCTTTGCAGTTGCTTCAGCAAGTGTTACAATCTCC
>JANOUJ010000014.1:0-2359 GCA_031416815.1 Chitinophagaceae bacterium | reverse complement strand
CTTAAACACTGGCATTTCGGTACCAGCCTCATCGCCAACGAGATGATTGGCTTTATCTTTTAATTGTTGAAAAACATCATGCGCCTGCTGACTATTTGCCTGGATCTGCTGTAATGAATTATTTCCGCCAGCCACTATTTTAGATTGAATAAATTGATTAACCTGAGCTCTGCTTTGGAGCCCAGGCATGCTTTCTGTTACGGAAAAGATGGAAGCACCAGCATCTGGCATTTGAAACATAGCCGCCAAAATGCTATTATGTTTCATAAAATCCTGAAACTGCGAAGTTCTTTTTATAGCCTCAATGGCTTTTCGTTCTAACCTTTCGGGATGTTTTAATACTTCTCTGTATTCTTTTATCTGCTCTCCATAATAGTAGGTAAACTTATTTATTTGCTTATACTGCTTTATAAAATCCAGACGATTCAATTCCTGGTATAATTTCCTTTGTTGTTCTAGTAAATAATGTTTAACGACCTCTGCCTTCTGCAACTGAGATTCAAAATCAGAAATTTTCAGTACAGTATTTGAAACCACATTATTCTGAAGTACATTCTGTGGTGATAAGTCCTGAATACTCTTTTTACTGTTTTCTATAAACTTCATAGCTGTTTTCAACGTAACCAGGTAAGGTAGGTATTGTGCTGAATATTGGTGCTGTTCCAGCATCAGCGATAGCTCTGCTTTTTGCGAGGCCGCATCAATAGTCATTTTATTTGCAGCTATCGAATCAATACGCGCAATTCTCTTTATAATTTTGTCGTATTGTTTCTGGTAACGTTTCAATACCTTATTCGTAGTTGTATTAACTTTTTCATCAAGTTTCGAAACCCTTTCATGAATTGTTTTTATTGCTTCATCCGAGACTTTCATGAGTGATTGTTCTAATACACTATCCTTACGCAAATCTTTTTGGGGTGTAACAATTTGAGATAGCGAGCTAAAATGAAAAATGGTAATGAAAGGGAAACTAATAAAATCAGACGGCCTAGCTGTTTTTAATTGATCAATTTCTTGAAATCGATTTGCACCTTGGGCTTTCACAAGAAATGGCTGGGCAATTAATAAACAAACTATTGTTGTACCACTAATTTTAATATTCATTTAATCAGGCTATTTTGACGTGACAAGTGAATATAATGCACAATTCAATAAGGTTATACCCGTATTTTCACGGTATTTAGAGAATTTTTGGGGGATAACTTGTGCATAGGAACAGGCAATCGAAATTTGCAGATTCCCTTAAAATGCTTAATTATAAGTATGTGATAACAAACATATAATGAGAAACCAACCAGATTTTTCACTTTATAGGAATCAGGCAAAATACAAGCAATTATTACCAAAACATTTCTACCTCATCCTACGCAGGATTTATTATCCTAATTTGATTCATCGATTTAAGTGAATCTTAGCTAAGCGGGCTTATCACAAGCTTCCTTTGATTATACCAAATTCAACAACAGTAAAACTTCCCCCTAGTCCTTACAATGCTATAACCCCAGTTCCCTCCAGCCCTGGCGGTAAGCCCTTCGCACGAACTGGTTGGCGGGATCGAAATTAGTGACCCGCATATTCACGGCATCCCATAGCAATTTTTTACGGCCGGGATAACTGATCTCGCCCTTACTGTTTTTTTCCTGGTAATTATAGCCGCGAACAGCCAGGTTGCCCATCAGCACAGTTTCCGTGAGGGGCCCAGATTTATCGAAAGAAGAACTGGTGTAAGCGCCATATCCCTTTTTGCAGGCTTTCACCCATTGCTGCTGGTGGCCTTCAATACCATTTTCCACGAGTGGAATTTTCGACTTTGGCAATTGTGTCTCTTTCATTTTCTGTGTTGGCAACAGCGTTGGATTCCTGCCGAATAATCCGGCCATGATCTTGCCCTTACTGCCTTCGAATATGATTCCGCCATCCCATTCACCCATCATTTCATCGGGCAGCAATTCATTGGGCCGGCGGGGCTTAATGCCACCGTCGTACCAGACCAATTCTACTGGCACCATATTCTGCCTTGCCGGGAACTGGATATAGGTGACCGAGGAAGGCGGAAAACTATCGGGATTGATCCTTTCTTCGAAGAAGCCGGTGTACACTGAACCAACGCTGCATTCCACAGCAACAGGATACCCTAATTGCAATGCCCGGTAGGGTACATCAATAAAATGGCAGCCCATATCACCCAGGGAACCCGTTCCGAAATCGCTCCACCCCCGCCAGTTAGCAGGCAGGTAGGCCGGGTTAAATTCGCGTAAGGGCGCCGTGCCCAGCCATAGGTTCCAATCCAGTTCCGTAGGAATAGCGAATTTTCCGGTTGGCGTGGGTACCCCCTGGGGCCAGGCCGGACGGTTGGTCC
>JANOUJ010000013.1:0-16381 GCA_031416815.1 Chitinophagaceae bacterium | reverse complement strand
TCCTTACGGGTTTTTTCAGATGCTGCCACAGCACTTTATCTTTTATGGCCGCCCAGTTATCGGCTATCATCACCTGGAATTCAGTTTCGGGAAAAGCTTTTTCTGCTCTCATCAAAGCCTCAATATTATTCTCAGGATAATCGCCGCCGCCGCCTTTTAACATCGTTCCTCTCATCAATTGCTCAACTTCAATGTAGGTACTACAGCTTTTATAATAAATGCCGCCGGTATTCCCAATTTTTTTATCCTTGTCGGGCATATTATCGCCGTCGTTAAAAAATACAAAGTTCTTTGACAAACTGCCGATGGGATTTGTTTTTACCCACAACAAAAGTTGTGCGGTGTATTTATACTTGCTGCCCGTAACATCCGCCACAATGGTTGTCTTTTCCCACTTTGTTCTGTCAAGTATCTTTAAAATGGAAGTATCAGGAATGTTATTTATTCTGATAGTAACGATTGATTTTTCTACTACAGTGACTGGTTTTTTTGGAATAAGCACGTCTTCGCTAACCCAGTGGGGATAATAGATCCGGATGGCGGTTGAACCTTTAAATTCTTTATACTCCGATTTGTTTATCAGCCCTTCATCCAGAGCCTCTTTTGGTTCACGGGTAATAAATGAATCGAGCGGCGACTTTTTGGGCGTATCATAATCCAGGGATGCAATGCCACCTCTGCCAACCTGTATATACCATTTGCCATTTTGAAATTTGCGGGGCCTGTTTGCATATATTCTTTCTAAGTTAGTGGTTGCGCTGTCTTTTTTCTTTGTTATAGTTACCGGTTTCGAAGAAGGCACTGGCGTACCCGTTTTTACAATTTCCTCGAGTTTTACAACTTCTTTTTTTGCATTGTCTACTGACTGTTTTGATCTGAACTTTATGATCAGGCCATGAAACATTTTTATCGCATTTTCCCTTAATGCGCCATCGGTTTGCTGAAAGAAATTTATTTGTGCCAGTTGGCCTTCTTCAATAAATGGAAAACGTTTTAAAAAAGAAGCAACCCTTGTTTTATTCAGCGATACTAAAGATGCATTGATTGGATAGTCGGTGCAGGCGACATCTATAAAAATATCACCTGCAGTTTTTAAACCGGTAGTATCGCCATAAACATTTAAAATATTAGAATAACCAAAAGGCATTTCCACAATAACCTGGCCTGCTTTAATTTCTGAAGGCACCGTATATTTTTCAATAAAAACAGTTTTCTGACAAAAGCTTATTGTTGATACAAAGAGAATAAAAAGGAGGAGAATATATTTTTGCACAGGCGATTGATTACGCTGCAAGATAATATTTTTAAATAAACTCCGTCGGTGTTCGTTTAAGGATCAAAACGCTCTACTATAAATTAAGATTCTTTGCGAATAAAAATTGTGAACGTTATGATTGTAGCCAGAGGCTCACAACATAATGTTCACAATCATCAAATCAACACATCATTATTCTTCAAATCTCTTAATCCTTGTAGGCTTGCACGTATGCCGTCAACTCGGTACGGCTCGTTGCTGATGCAAGCAGGTCAAACAACTGCGTATAATTCCCACGGTCAACCAGGTTGCGGTAAACAGCTTTTGACAACTGCAGCCTGTTGCTTTCGTTGGTTACCAGTTGTATCAGGTTCTTGGCCTGGCTTGTGGTAAAGTAATAGCTTGCATTGTTAAATGTAGAGGTGAGGTAATTAAATTTTGCATAAGGTAAAAACTGGCTGTTGGCTGCCTGATACAACGTATTGAATTCAGATTCAGTCATAGCCGTACGCACCTCCGTATTGGTAGCCACACCTCCGGTGGTTATAAACATCCGCAACTCGTCACGGCTAGCTTGTGTATATAATAAATTAGAAACCGTACTAAAATTTGCAGGGTCAATAATTTTGTTGTAGGATAATTTGGCCAGGTACAACCTGCTATTCTCTGAATTGATCAATTGGATAAGCTGACTTGCCTGGCTGGAGGTAAACCGATTGCCCACCTCAGTAAATGCAGTGGTGATACTGTTTACCTGTGTGTTAATGGAATATTCGTTTTTAATGCTACTGTATAAATTATTAAAGTTTGTTTCGCTCATGCCGCCGTTTATATCGGTATCTACAACAACCAGATCTCCATCATAAGAATTTACATAATTCTCCAGGTCGCTTCTGTTGGATTGCGAAGAAAATAAACCGTATACAGGACTAAAATTATTTGGATCGGCCACGGTACGAAAAGATAATTTAGCCAAAGGCAACCTGTCAGATTCTAAACGGACTTGTTGTAACAGCTGTACCACCTGTATGGAACTAAAATATGTATTAGGTTGATTGAAAGTTGTTGTTAGATATGCATTTTTGCTTTGCGTGGTGCGTTGCAATCTCAAGTCACGCATTAACATATTAAAATCGGCCGAACTCATTGCTGTATTACCAGTTTGCGTAGAGCCTTTTCTTTTTTCGATAAGTTCGAGCGCCCCGTTTGCAGTAACAGTGATATGCATATCAAAATTACGCCTTAGGTTAAATTGCGTGGTTATATCGTTGCTCCGGCGGTTATTGTTATTATTAGCCGGTTTTGTTAGTGTTAAACTGTGCATCCCGGCTGCCAGGTTGGTAATGGGTGTATTCAATTTACTCATTGTGCCATTGCCCACCAGATTATAAACCGTGCCATCTATTGAAACTTGCAAGTTCATATTCCCATTTACCGTTACATACACCGCACTCATGCGCTGGTTTTGCCGCTGTTGGGAATGAAGGCCAAAAGCCATTGCTAGACTAAAAACAAATAAAGATATTTTTTTCATGATCCTGATTTTATAATTAAAGATATTTTGATACCATATACATGTTACACAATACCATGCCATATAGCTTGAGTGTACTTACATCATTAAATGGTTTATTTACAACATTATGAGCAAAGACTATGTAAAAGCTACGTCGCGGTTAACCGGTAATAAAAGGGTCAATGGGAAAAATGCCGTTGCCATATTAAAAATGATTTTTTGGTAGGATGTAGGGTTTGAGGACCATGGCGCCTAAAGGTGGACCAGTTTTTGTCGGGATAAGGCAAACAACCATCATGCATAAACCAATACACCTGGCAGGCATTTCGGGCAGTTTGCGAAAAGCTTCTTTTAACAGCATGTTACTGAAAGCGGTAGCAGAACTGTTACCGGAGTCGGTAACGATGGAAATACTTTCCATTGCTGATATACCCGTGTACAACGGTGACCAGGATATACCAGACAGGGCATCCAGGCCCGGAGAAGTTAATACATTCAGGAAAGCGCTGGAAAATGCTGACGGCATTGTAATTGCTTCACCTGAATATAATTACTCCATACCGGGCGGATTAAAAAATGCTATTGACTGGGCATCCCGTGGGGCTGATTCGCCACTTATTGGAAAACATGTTTCTTTAATGGGCGCTACAACCGGGCAATGGGGAACTGTACGTATGCAACTGGCATTTCTTCCTGTGTTTCATACTTTAAAAATGCTGCACATTAATAAGTTCGAAGTGTCTGTATCGCAGGCATCCAAAAAATTTAATGAGGAGGGTAAACTTATAGATGATCAAACGAGGGAGATTTTAAAAAATCATATTGATTTTTTTCTGGCAACCTTTGAACATTAATAATTTATTTTTGGGGCAACCGTCCATTGAAAGATTTAATACCTTTAGCCCTCATTTTTAAGTATACTGTAAACTATCCATGATTAAACGGGGCCGCTATATTTTCCTTTTTTTTTCGATGGTGGTCATTTTTGATTTATCTCTGAAAGCGCAGGGCGATCCTGCAACAAACGATACTTTTTTCCTGGCTAAAAAAAAGGGTTTGTTGGGCAGGCTCGGTAGAAGCATTTCCCGAACGCCACCCGATGAAACTCCGGCAAAAGTGGAAAACCCATTTTTAAAATTTAGAGGAAAAATTATACGGTCAATAGAAACACTGCAGATCGGGTTTCAGTATGAGATCGATGATACTGTCAGGATAAAAAACGATCTCGGCGTAAGGCTGGCGAAAACGTTTCACAAAAACTCTTCCCAAAATGTTATTGAAAAAAATCTGTTTTTCAAGAACGGCGATCGCTTATCGCCGTACCTGCTGGCTGATAATGAAAGGTATTTGAGGGAAATCGTTTATATAAAAGATGCCAGGATCATGGTAGATCATGCTGAAGGCAGTACAGACTCGGTGGATGTGATAGTTTTAACGAAAGACGTTTTTTCAATCGGCGGTAAACTTTTAATAAATGGCGTAAACAATGGACGGGGCGAAATAAGGGAAGAAAATTTTTTAGGCAGTGGCACCCGACTGCAGTTTAGTTATTATTATGACCAAAAAAGATTTCCAAAAAATGGTATTGGTGGCGAATTGGTAAGGCGCAATATTGGCGGATCATTCATTGATCTTGTTGCCGGATACCAGGATTATAAATACGCTTTTAGCAGCGGTCGCAACCAGGAAACAGTAATTTATACCCGCCTGGAAAAACCATTGGTAACGCCTTATATACCCAGTACCGGGGCCCTGGAATGGAGTTACCAGCGTACCAGAAATGTGTACCAGACCGAAGCCTTGTACAACGACAGCATCAAATATGCATATTATACCCTCGATGGGTGGTTTGGTTACAGCGTTGACAGTAAGCGTTCCTTGTACGAGAATAAAGAAATACGGCGGCATCGTTTTGTTGCATTGCGGGGCTTTAAGCAGTTTTACCAAACCATACCAAATGCATATAAAACAGGGTTTAATAAAACATTTACCGACTTTACCGGTGCACTGGCTTCGTTCAATATTTTCAGGCAGGTGTTTTACAAAACAAAGTTTATCTATGGTTTTGGACGTAATGAGGATATTCCTGAAGGATTCAGTATAGCCTTAACGGGAGGATATGTAAAGAAGCAAAATATAAAGCGGCCTTACAGCGGGTTAGATATTTCTTTTGCAAATTTTAAGAAGAAGGGTTTTTACAGCAGTTTTACCTTCAGGGCCGGCGGCTATTTTCACCGCAAACGTTTTGAAGATGTTGACCTGTTATTTAATGTTGACCATTTTACACGCCTGCGTAAAATAAACAGCAATTGGTTCAGCCGCATATTTTTCGCTACAGGCATTACTGCACAGGCCAACCCGGTTTTAAATGCCCCTTTGTATTTGAACAGCGATTTTGGACTGCCGTACTTTAGCAATGGTATGCTTGATTCCGATATGAGAGCAACAGTTAAAGCCGAATCGGTTTTTTATAACACCACTAAAATATTGGGTTTCCGGCTTGCACCTTTTGCATTTACAGATGTGATCTTACTTAAGCCAACCAAAAAGGGTTTAAAGCAAAGCGATATTTTTACGGCCATTGGCGGTGGTATACGCACCCGTAATGAAAACCTGGTATTTGGTACAATAGAACTAAGGGGGTATTATTTTCCCAGGGTAAATGGAAATATGAGAGGCTGGAAGGTGGAACTAAACAGCAATATCCGTTTTAAATTCAGAAGCAGTTTTATAAGCCGCCCTGATTTTATTATTGCCAATTAAAAAGCCATCTGCTGCAGGGCAAATGGCAAATAAAGATCTTGGAAAAGCTTACATGAGGTCAAGTGCCAGGGCTAAAAAGGTACAGTTAAATGGAAGCATCATTGAAACATACGAACCGTACGGTGATACCAATATCACAAAAAATAAGACAACAGAAATTAAAAATAATATCCAGTAAAGGCCGGTTCTCTTTTTGGTTGTTTCCATTTTAATTATTTTTTGCAAATATAAGGCAGAACTTTTTATCTGATGCATTTTGCAGATTCTATGTTAAATTTTTTATGTAAAGTGTTATATTGCCGCCTCTTAACCCTTTAGGATGATCTTACATTTTTATTTACGTTATTCCACCAAGTTTGGGCAGGCAGTTTTTGTATCAGGTAATACACCTGTATTGGGTAATGATGATCTGGCAAAACCATTTGCGCTCACTTACCTGAACGACCAGTTGTGGCATGGCAGTGCAGAGGTCGACACAAAAGATACCGATGAGCCTGTTTGTTACAGGTATATACTAAGGGACGAGCACGGAGAGATCTTCACCGAGTTTGGAAACGACCGCATTATTGAGCCGGATAAAACCACTGCATCAAAAATTGTTGTATACGATACCTGGAACTATGCCGGAGAATTTGAAAATGCTTTTTTTACGGCACCTTTTACAGATGTTTTACTAAAACGGAAACCTGTAAAAGAAACTGCATCGAAAACGGTTGCCAAAGCAACGCACCAGTTCAGGATAAAAGCGCCCTTGCTTAAAGAAAATGAAATTATCTGCATCAGCGGCTCGGGAGATGTATTTAATGAATGGGAAAAAGACAAAGTTTTACTGCTCACCAAAAAGGATAACTGGTGGACCATTCAGCTCGACCTGGCAAATGCGGTTTTTCCTGTGGGATATAAGTATGGAATTTATAATAGCACGGATAAAAAATTTCTTAGGTTTGAAGATGGTAATAACCGGATTTTGTTAAGTGAGAACGGTACAGATGCATTTACTTTTTTGCATGATGGGTTTGCTAAGCTGAATAATGTAAACTGGAAAGCAGCAGGTGTTGCCATACCGGTTTTTAGCTTGCGCAGCAAAAACAGTTTTGGTACGGGTGAATTTAATGATCTTAACCTGCTTGTGGATTGGGCAAAAGCCACCGGCCTAAAAATGATACAGCTTTTACCGGTAAACGATACCACGGCAACGTACAGTTGGAAAGATTCTTACCCTTATTCAGCCATATCTGCCTTTGCATTACACCCCTTGTTGTTAAATATAGAAACTGTTGCCGGTACAACCTATGCCGATGTGGCCACGGCACTTGCTGCAAACCAGCAGGATTTGAATAAGCTGGCTGAACTTGATTATGAGCAGGTAATTAAAATTAAAATGGATGCCATACGCAAATTGTATGTACTTCAAAAAGAAGATTTTAAAGACGATCTGCAGTATATCACATTCTTTGAGTTTAACCGACACTGGTTGGAACCGTATGCAGCATTCTCATACTTAAGAGATAAATATAAAACAGCCGATTTTACCTGCTGGAAAAAAAATGCAGTATATGAAGAAAGTGAGATACAGCAACTGGTAAGTCCAACCCAAAAACATTACGACGAAATTGCTGTGCACTATTTTGCCCAGTACCATTTACACCTTCAGTTAAAAGATGCAACTGAATATGCGCATAAAAATGGTGTTATTATTAAAGGCGATATCCCCATTGGCATTTGCCGTAATAGTGCCGATGCGTGGGTAGAGCCTGCTTTGTATCATATGGAGGAGCAGGCTGGTGCACCACCTGATGCCTTTACTGCCAAGGGGCAGAACTGGGGTTTCCCAACGTACAACTGGGAAGCCATGCAAAAAGATAATTTTACCTGGTGGCGTAAGCGGTTCGAACAGATGAGTAATTATTTCGACGCTTTCCGTATTGATCACATACTCGGCTTTTTCCGTATCTGGAGTATACCGGCACATGCTGTGGAAGGCATTATGGGCAGGTTCATGCCTGCTATACCGGTTTCCATTAATGAATTGTTTGCAAAGAGCATCACTTTTGAAAGATCACGTTATACAGAACCTTATGTAACGGATTCAATACTTATTGATCTTTTTGCAGATAAAAAAGAAGTGGTAAAAAAGGTGTTTTTTAATGGACTGAAACTGAAAGAAAAATTCAACACGCAGCGTAAGGTTGAGGCTTATTTTAAAACGGATAAAACATTAGACAATAAAGTTAAGCAGGGTTTGTACGACCTCATCAGCAATGTGATTTTTTTTGAAGTGGAAGATTCAAACGGGCAGGAATTTCATTTCCGTTTTGCGATGCAGGATACGTATTCTTTTAAAAACCTGGACAGGCATTCGCAAAAAGAATTAACAGCTATTTATGTAGATTACTTTTTTCACCGCCAGGATGATCTTTGGAAAAAAGAAGCCATGAAAAAACTGCCTGGCCTGAAAAGCAATACGGCCATGTTGGTTTGTGGCGAGGACCTCGGCATGGTGCCACATTGCGTGCCCGAAGTGATGGAGCAACTAGGTATATTAAGTCTTGAGATACAACGCATGCCCAAAAAAACCGGTAGCGAATTTTTTCACCCCAATGATGCGCCCTACCTGAGTGTGGTATCACCCTCTACACATGATATGAGTACGATACGTGGCTGGTGGGAAGAAGATAATTTTAAAACCAAACATTTTTATAATCACGTGATGGGTCAAAGTGGGGAGCCACCTGTTTATTGCGAAGCCTGGATCAATAAGGAAATCATTCTGCAACATTTGTATTCCCCAGCCATGTGGAGCATTTTTCAATTGCAGGATCTTTTGGGCATGAATGCAGAGATCAGGCGGGAAGATCCCAATGAAGAAAGGATCAACATTCCTGCTGAAGCCGAACATTACTGGAATTACCGCATGCACATCAACCTGGAAGACCTTGCAAAAGAAACACAGTTTAATGAAGAGTTGAAAGGTTTTATTGCGGCAAGCGGAAGGTAAATGAATTTTAATATTGAACAGTGCTGATTTAATATTTCCACATATTTTTTCTGCTAACTTCGCATTAATTTTGATTCTTAATTAAATAATAATCTATAAATCTAAGTTCTCCGCCGCGGCGGAGACAGGGGTATGAAAGTACAATACAAAACATACAATCTTCCCTTCCATCATCCGTTCACCATTTCTAAAGGCACAAAAACGCATCAGCCTACATTTGTAGTGGAGCTGGATTTTATGGGCATAAAAGGCTACGGAGAAGCGCCACCCATAAAATATTACAATATCACGGTTGAAAAAATGGCAGAAGATCTGGAACGAAAAAAAATGTTTGTTGAAAAATTCGCTTTCTCTGATCCTGAAAGATATTGGCATTACCTGCATCATTTGTTTCCGGCTAACCCGTTTTTGGTTTGTGCATTGGATATGGCCGGTTGGGATATATACGGCAAACTGAAAGGAAAACAACTGCATGAATTATGGGGGCTTGATATTGCAACAGCACCCTTAACGGATTTTACCATCGGTATAGATACCATTGAAAAAATGGTAGAAAAAATGAAAGAAAAACCCTGGCCAATTTATAAAGTAAAAGTTGGAGTAGCCGGTGATATGGAAATGGTAGCAGCATTGCGTAAACATACCGATGCTGTTTTAAGGGTTGATGCAAATGCCGGATGGACACTGGAGCAGGCGCTACAAAAAATTCCTTTGTTAAAAGAGTTGGGTGTAGAATTGGTGGAGCAACCTTTGGCAAAAGATGATTGGGAAGGTATGAAAATTTTATTTGAAAGATCTGAATTGCCTTTGATAGCTGATGAAAGTTGTGTTGCAGAAGCCGATGTAGAAAAATGCCACAATCATTTTCACGGCATTAATATTAAATTAACAAAATGTAGTGGTATTACACCTGCACGGCGCATGATCACAAGGGCAAAAGA
The DNA here is from genome assembly GCA_031416815.1 of Chitinophagaceae bacterium. Taxonomy (GTDB): domain Bacteria; phylum Bacteroidota; class Bacteroidia; order Chitinophagales; family Chitinophagaceae; genus Ferruginibacter. Next base: position 6,908 of record JANOUJ010000013.1, on the reverse strand, counting down.
ACTGGGTTTGACAGTGATGGTTGGCTGTATGAATGAAAGTTCAATTGGCACAGCCGCCATTGCACAACTGGCGCCCATGCTGGATTATGTGGATATGGACGGGCCTTTGTTGCTGGCCCAGGATATAGCTGAAGGTGTAAAATTTGATTTCGGCAGCATCTTGTTTAACGATACGAGGGGATTGGGTATTAATGTTCAATCATTCTAAATTTTATTTGGCGGTTCAATTCATCAGTCTTTACTTTGTGTAACTAATGATACAAATAATAAACATACATCATCATCATACGCTACCGCCAGGTAAGTTATGTTGATATGTATGCAATAAAGCATATTCTCAAAAGGGCTTACTGAAAAGTAAGCCCTTTTTTATTGCGCTAAACCCAGATAAAAATTAAAACATGTTAAAGATCGCGGTTCAAAAATCAGGAAGATTGTATGAGGACTCTGTTAAACTTTTAAAGGAATGTGGTATCCAGTTAAACAATGGGCATAAACAATTGAAGACAGTTGCCGAAAATTTTCCGCTGGAAGTTTATTTTTTAAGAGATGATGATATCCCACAGTATGTGTATGACGGCGTGGCTGATATTGGTATTGTTGGGGAAAATGTTTTGCTGGAGAAAGCAAAAGATATTGACCTGGTTTTCAGACTGGGCTTTGGTAAATGCAGGTTAAGTATTGCAGTGCCCAAAACCCGGGTGTATAATTCAATAAATGATCTACAGGGATTAAAAATTGCCACTTCTTATGCTACAATTCTGCAAAAATATTTGGATGAAAAAAACTGTAATGCAGAAATACATGAGATAAGCGGTTCTGTTGAAATAGCACCGGGCATTGGTTTAGCAGATGCCATTTGCGACCTGGTAAGCAGTGGAAGTACTTTATTTACCAATGGTTTAAAAGAGGTGGAGGTTATTTTAAGATCGGAAGCTGTTTTAACCGCCAATAAATATCTTTCTGAAGAAAATGCAGGACTGCTGGAAAAATTATTACTGCGTATTAACTCGGTTAAAACAGCAAAGAACAATAAGTATATCATGTTGAATGCGCCCAATAGCCAATTGGAAAATATTTTTTCTTTGCTACCCGGTATGAAGAGCCCAACCGTGGTGCCACTTGCAGAAACGGGCTGGAGCAGCGTACAAAGTGTGGTTAATGAGAATGATTTTTGGGATGTGATAGAAAAATTAAAGCGATTCGATGCCGAGGGTATTTTGGTGTTGCCAATTGAGAAAATGATTGTATAAGAGCCCCCTCCGCCCCCTGAAGGGGGAACTTGGAGCATGTATTTGCAGAATGTTATCTTTTTTAATATAGCTCCAGTGGAGCGATATGTTAGTAGAAATAGAAAAAAATATTAACCAAGGCTCCATAGGAGCGACATGTTTAAATATGGAAATTTTTATAAAACCGGAAACGACCACATGGGCTGAAATTGTTAAACGGCCGGTATTTGATTACAGGCAACTTGAAGCCAAAGTATCATCTATGCTTGATGATATAAAAATTAACGGCGATGCTGCAATAAGAACATACACTGCACAATTTGATGGCGCAGTACTGAATGATTTTGCTGTCACCGAAAATGAAATAACAGAAGCAGCTCTAAAGGTAGATGCAGATCTAAAAGAAGCGATTGAAGTTGCAAAAAAAAATATCACCAAATTTCACCAGGCTCAGGAAGAACCGGTTGTAAAAAAGGAAACTACTCCCGGCGTTTTATGCTGGCGAAGATCAGTCGCTATTGAAAGAGTTGGTTTGTATATTCCGGGCGGCACTGCTCCTTTATTTTCTACTTTGCTAATGTTGGGTATTCCTGCTGTGCTGGCCGGTTGCAAAGAAATTATTGTTTGTACTCCACCTGATAAGGATGGTAATATCAACCCGGTGATCTTATATGTTGCTGAATTGATCGGTATAAAAAATATTTATAAAATTGGTGGTGTACAGGCTATTGCAGCTATGGCTTGCGGCACCAAAACAGTCCCCAGAGTCAATAAAATATTTGGCCCGGGCAACCAGTATGTCACCTGTGCCAAGCAATTGGTTAATGCGGCGGGTGTGGCTATTGATATGCCTGCGGGACCAAGTGAGTTGGCTGTTTATGCAGATGAAACCTGTAATCCGCCTTTTGTTGCTGCCGATCTCCTTAGCCAGGCAGAGCATGGTGCAGACAGCCAGGTATTGCTTGTAGCATCGTCGCTTTCAATTGTGGAAGCGGTGCAGGATGAAATTGAAAAGCAATTATCCGTTTTACCAAGAAGGGGAATTGCTGCAGCCGCAATGCAAAACAGCATTGCTGTTGTTATGGAAAATGTAGCAGTTGCTTTTGATTTGCTGAATGAATATGCGCCGGAGCATTTGATCATTGCATCTGACAAGGCCGAAAAACTTGCAGAAAGCGTTATCAATGCCGGCAGTGTTTTTCTGGGTCATTATTCTCCTGAAAGTGCCGGTGATTACGCATCGGGTACCAATCATACGCTGCCCACCAATGGTTATGCAAAAGCCTATAGTGGTGTATCGCTTGACAGTTTTGTTAAAAAAATAACTTTTCAGCACATAAGCAAAGCGGGCATAAAAAATATTGGCAAGACAGTTGAAACGATGGCTGTTGCAGAAGGGTTGGCTGCTCATAAAAATGCGGTCACTATCCGGTTAAATGAAATAAATAATTGAAAATGAAATTTGAACTCGGGAATTTAGTACGGGAGAATATCAAAAGCTTAAAACCCTATTCTTCTGCCAGGCATGAGTTTTCTGGTAAAGCCTCAGTGTTTTTAGATGCCAACGAAAATGCATACGGATCGCCGTTGGGGTTGAGCTACAACCGATATCCCGATCCATTGCAATGGCAGTTAAAATTTCAACTGGCAAGAATTAAAGGTGTGCCTGCCGAAAATATTTGTATTGGTAATGGAAGTGATGAGATCATTGACCTGGCTTACCGCATTTTTTGTAATCCTGGTAAAGACAATGTAATTATTTGTCCGCCAACTTATGGTATGTATGCAGTTAATGCGGATATCAATGATGTTGAAATAAGAAAAGTAAATCTTACAGCAGCATTTCAATTGGATGTGGAAAGTATCTTGCAGGCAACAGACAGTAATTCAAAATTATTATTCATCTGTTCTCCCAATAATCCAACCGGTAATAATATGAAACGGCCTGAAGTGGAATTGCTGTTGAATAATTTTCCGGGTATTGTAATCATTGATGAGGCTTATATAAATTATTCAAAACAAAGGTCTTTTATACAGGAGTTGACGGAATATCCCAACCTGATTGTAATGCAAACCTTATCCAAAGCCTGGGGGCTGGCCGCTTTGCGGCTGGGCCTTTGTTATGCATCACTGGACATTATTGACCTTTTTAATAAAGTAAAACCACCGTATAATATAAATGAAGCCTCTCAGCAAATTGCCCTGGAAGCACTGGGAAATACCAAACAGGTAAATGAATGGATTACGGAAGTGGTGCAGCAAAAAGAAAGTATGGGAATCGAATTAATCAATTCCTCTTTTGTACAAACTGTATATCCTTCCGATGCCAATTTTATTTTAGTTAAGGTAGATGATGCAGATCAGCTTTATAAATACCTGGCTGCAAACGAAATAGTAGTGCGTAATCGTAATAAAGAAACTGGCTGCGAAAACTGTTTACGCATCAGCATTGGTACACCAGAAGAAAATGAAAATTTATTATCAGCCCTAAAGAAATATAAAACATGAAAAAAGTTCTCTTTATCGACAGGGATGGCACGCTAATTAATGAAGCTCCGCCCACTTATCAACTGGATGATTTTAGCAAGCTGGAGTTTTATCCGGATATGTTTTATTACATGCGTAAAATCGCAGAAGAACTGAATTATGAGTTGATAATGGTTACCAACCAGGATGGATTGGGTACCGCCTCTTTTCCCGAAGAAACTTTTTGGCCATTGCAAAACCTGTTAATGAAAAGCCTGGCGAACGAATCAATAAATTTTGCTGAAGTGATCATTGACAGAACCTTGCCGGCGGAGCATGCACCAACACGCAAACCCGGTATTGCGTTGCTATCTGGATACATCAATAATCCGGATTATGATATTACCAACTCTTTTGTAATAGGCGATCGCATTACCGATATGCAACTGGCAAAGAATTTGAACTGTAAAGGTTTGTGGTTGAATACGGATGTAGCCTTGGGCCAGGCTGAAATTATTGATACCATCGATGATCTAAAAAAAGAAGTAATTGTTTTGGAAACATCAAGATGGTCCGACATCTACAATTATTTAAAATTACCTCCAAGAATTATTACGCATCAGCGCAATACCAACGAAACAAAAATAACTGTTGAGTTAAATATAGATGGAAGCGGAAAAGCCAACAATAATACGGGCTTGCCTTTCTTCGATCATATGCTTGACCAGGTTGCCCGGCATGGAAATATTGATCTGGCCATAACCTGTAATGGCGATCTGCATATTGATGAACACCACAGTATTGAAGATACCGGTATTGCCCTTGGAGAGGCCATGGCCAAAGCTTTAGCTGATAAGAAAGGTATAGAACGATATGGTTTTTCCGTGCCTTCCGGCAGGCAGGTATTACCCATGGATGATTGCCTGGCCCAGGTGGCCATTGATTTTGGTGGAAGGAACTGGATCGTATGGGATGCTGAATTTAAAAGGGAGAAGATAGGAGAGATGCCAACGGAAATGTTCTTTCATTTTTTTAAATCGTTCAGCGATGCTGCAAAATGTAATTTAAATATTAAGGCGGAAGGGGAGAATGAGCATCATAAAATTGAATCCATTTTTAAGGCCTTTGCCAAATCAATAAAAATGGCGGTTAAGAGAGATATAAATAATAATTCACTGCCATCAACAAAAGGAGTCTTGTAAATGAAAGTTGTAATCATAAAATATAACGCAGGTAACGTGCAGAGTGTGCAATACGCTTTACAAAGGATTGGTGTGGAGTCAGTGGTTACTGATGATGCAGCATTAATTCAAAAAGCTGATAAAGTAATTTTTCCGGGAGTTGGTCACGCCCGGTCAGCCCTGGAATATTTAAAGGTAAAAGAACTGGATAAAATTATTGTTGCTTTAACGCAACCTGTTTTAGGTATTTGTCTCGGTATGCAATTAATGTGCATGCATTCAGAAGAAGGTGATACACCATGTTTAGGGATATTCGAAAGTGGTATAAAACGTTTTGAATCTGTTGTTTTTAAAGTACCCCAGGTTGGCTGGAATAATATTTATGATTACAAGTCGGTTTTATTTAACGGATTGAAAGAAGGAGATTTTGTTTATACGGTTCACAGTTATTATGCAGCATTATCCAATGACACAATAGCCAAAACGGATTATATTTTGCCTTACAGTGCAGCATTGAAAAAAAATAATTTTTATGGAGTACAGTTTCATCCGGAAAAATCGGGAACAGCAGGAGAAACTATTTTAAAAAATTTTATACAAAGTACATGAGAATTATTCCTGCAATCGATATTATCAACGGCAAATGTGTGCGCCTCACCAAAGGTGATTATACACAACAAAAAATATACAACGAAAATCCTGTAGAAGTTGCCAAACATTTTGCCGGCGCAGGTTTTAAACGATTGCATGTTGTTGACCTGGATGGGGCCAAAGCCGGAAAGATCTGCAATATGGCTGTATTAGAGCGTATTGCTGCTGCTACCGATTTGGTGATTGATTTTGGCGGAGGTGTAAAGCAGATCAGTGATGTGGAATCTGTGCTTAATGCCGGGGCTGCTATGGTAACCATTGGCAGCCTGGCGGTAAAACATCCTGAAACCCTGGAAGAATGGTTGATGGAATTTGGTGCCGATCATTTTTTTATCGGTGCCGATGTATTAAATGAAAATATAAAGATCAGCGGATGGCTGGAAGATGGGGGCGTAAATATTTATGATTTTGTTGGAAAGCTGGTTAGTCTTGGCACTACCAATATTTTCTGTACAGATATTTCAAAAGATGGAATGATGCAGGGGCCATCAATTGAGTTGTACCAAAAGATAATGGCACAATATCCCGAAATAAATTTAGTTGCAAGCGGTGGTGTAGGGAATATTGATGATGTAAAAAGACTGGAAGAAATTGGTTGTTCCGGGGTAATTATCGGGAAGGCTATTTACGAAAATCTGATCCCGCTGGAGCAGCTCATAACCCTTAATTCATAACTTTTATTTTAAAACTTGCTCACTAAAAGAATCATACCCTGCCTTGATATTAAAGATGGCCGCACAGTTAAAGGAATAAACTTTGAAGGCATTCGTGATGTCGGCGACCCGGTTGAACTTGCTATGCTGTATTCCCAACAGGGGGCCGATGAACTTGTTTTTCTGGATATTACAGCGACGGTTGAAAAAAGAAAAACACTGGTTGAATTGGTGAAAAGAATTGCAGCTAATATAAATGTACCTTTTACAGTTGGTGGAGGAATAAGCTCGGTTGATGACGTAGCTGCTCTATTGCAAAATGGTGCTGATAAAATTTCAGTAAATACGGCAGCTTTTAAGAACCCAACTTTAATTAAAGAACTGAGTAATTCCTTTGGTAGCCAATGCGTGGTTTTAGCTATTGATACAAAGAAAGAAATAAACGGCGAGTGGTATGTGTATTTGAATGGTGGCAGAACAAAAACAGGAACCAAAACAATAGATTGGGCACAGCAGGCGGTTGATGCGGGGGCAGGAGAAATATTATTAACCAGTATGAATAATGACGGTACAAAAAATGGATTTGCGTTGGATATTACTGCAAGATTATCCGGCGCTTTACCTGTACCTGTTATCGCATCGGGGGGTGCCGGAACTGCGGTCCATTTTAAAGAAGTATTTGAAATAGCCAATGCCGATGCAGCTTTGGCAGCAAGTATTTTTCA
>JANOUJ010000012.1:0-6375 GCA_031416815.1 Chitinophagaceae bacterium | reverse complement strand
GTAAACAATAGGGATTATTTACGGGAACACTTGCGCCAGTGAGGGGACGCAGCAAACAATTGGCATTTTCTGAGGGAACACGCCAGTAATGCCAGTAATCCATTCCACAATAAAAAACCTTTGCATCTCTAAAAGCATTTGTATATTTTTAGTGCCACTTTCATTACGATAAAATAAAATCAGCATGAAACTTAAATTCCTGGTTTTGTTAACCATTGCCGCTTTTTTAATTATGGTTGCATTCCGTTCGGCGATACGCCAAACAGATAAAGCAGGCATGGCTGAAAAAGTTATCGAAAAGAAAAAATTCAGCATACGCTGTTCACCTGCATATATACCAACGGCAGCAGATGATATTCCACTACTGAGTGGTTGGGGTAATTATCGCTGGTCTGTAAGTACCAACTCAGATAGTGCCCTCATTTATTTTAACCAGGGCATCAACATGTACTATGCCTTTCATATTATTGAAGCAAGAGCTTCATTTGATAAAGCAATCAGGTTTGACCCCAACTGCGCCATGGCCTGGTGGGGAAAGGCATTGGCCTTTGGCCCCAATATAAACGACTTTGGCTATATGCGCCCCTCCGAAGCATATCCATCTGCCGTTAAAGCAAATGCTTTAAAGGCAAATGCAAGCCCGGTTGAAAAAGCATTGATAGAGGCTATTGCTATACGCTATGTTGCTGATAGCGCCGCCGACCAGAGCAAACTAAATGCGCTGTACAGAGATGCCATGAAAAAAGTTTATACCAGTTTTCAAAAAGATGAAAATGTAAGTACATTGTATGCCGATGCACTGATGCTGATGCATCCCTGGGATTTATATGATCATGATTTTAAAGCAAAACCCTGGACAGGAGAAATTGTATCTGTTTTAAAACATGCCCTTCACCTAAATCCAAAACAGCCCGGCGCCAATCATTATTATATTCATGCCGTAGAAGCTTCTGCCAAACCGGGCGATGCTTTGGTCAGTGCTGCGTTTTTAGCAACCGCCATGCCCGATGTATCGCATCTTACCCATATGCCTTCGCATATTTATATACGCACCGGTTTTTATGATAAAGGGATAACAGTCAACGACCAGGGCCTGGCGGGTTATAATAAATATCATAATTATTTTGCGGCAACAGAAGAAAATATTGCATTGTACTCCCTGCATAATGTACACATGAAAATAAACTGTGCACAAATGGCCGGCAACTATGGCATTGCCGATAAAGCATCAAAAGAACTGCAACAACAGATACCTGCTTTTTATTTACAAATGCCCGGTGCCCTTGGTAATTATGTGCAATACCTGCACCGGACAGATATTTTTACCTGGTTAAGGTTTGGAAAATGGAAGGAAATACTAAACGACCCTGTTCCGGATACACTAAGCTTTATTGCAGTGTTACAACATTTTGCAAGGGGTATGGCTTTTGCCAATACCGGTAAAACAAACGATGCAGAAAAAGAGTTGGCCATTATGCAACAAAAAATGACCGAACCATCTTTAAAAGAACCTTTTGCACCTTTTAATGCGGTGTACGATGCTGCATTGGTTGGCGAAAATATTTTAGCAGGAAGCATTGCAGAAAGCAAACAGAACTTTGAAAAAGCCATCCGTTTTTTTAAAGCGGCAGTAACAGATGAAGACAAACTTATTTACAATGAGCCCCGTGACTGGTTGTTGCCTGCCAGGCAATACCTGGGCGCAGCACTGGTAAAAGCAGGGCTATACAAAGAAGCTATTACTGTATTTACAAAAGATCTGCAGATTAACCCGAACAACGGCTGGTCGCTAACCGGTTTGCAAACCTGTTACCGGCATTTGAAGAATACCTCCGCATTATCTGCAGTACAAAAACAACTGAAAACTGCCTGGTCAATAAAAGATATTGAGGTTGCTACTGCTGTTTTTTAATGGAGCATATTTCATCCCGCACATCTGGTGCAAGTATGTTTGGCAGGTGTCCCCAGTGGCGGAAGTATGTTTGCGCCTTTACTTGTTCGATACAATCTTATCCAATTCCCTTTTTATCCCTTCTTCCAGATCGTTTAATAAAATCGTATTGTTACCCCGTTTCATAGCCATCAAGCAACAGTAGCGTACAACATTAACGATGTCTGCACCGGTCAGTTCGTATGTAGCGCTGATGTCATCCAGGTTTATCTTTTCTCCCAACACGGTTTTATCGGATAAGGAGTTTTGCCATAGCTTTTTACGCTGCACCGCATCAGGTACAGGAAAGTGAATGATGTTTTGAAAACGCCGGGTAAAAGATTCATCCAGGTTGGCTTTTACATTGGTGGCCAGTATTACCACGCCAGGATAATCTTCTATTCGTTGCAGCAGGTAGGATACTTCCTGGTTGGCATACCGGTCGTTGCTGGTGGAGGTTTGTGTGCGTCTGCCAAACAAGGCATCGGACTCATCAAAAAACAATATCCAGTTCTTGTTTTCGGCCTGGTCAAAAATGTTTGCCAGGTTCTTTTCTGTTTCGCCAATATATTTTGATACCAGCATCGAAAGGTCAATGCGATATACATCCAGTCCGGCACTTTTTCCAAGCAGGCTGGCGGTTAATGTTTTGCCGGTACCCGGTGGGCCATAAAATAAAGCACGGTAACCGGGTTTTATCATTTTCTTCATACCCCAGTCGTTCAGAATATGATCACCATGTTTTATCCAGTCACTTATTTCCAGCACTTTATTTAATGTATGTTCTTCCAGCACCAGGTCATTCCACTCCATGGGAGTCGTTATCCGTTTGGCCGGGAAATTAATATTGAAATCAGGCTTGTGCGTAATGCCACTGGTAAAATAATTAAGGTATTCCGTGTAGATACTCAACACACCGCTCAAAAAAGGTTCATCGCCTGCCGGGTTAACCAGGTGCAAAATTTTATGCTTCTGAAAAAAATGATCTTCTCCAAAAAGTCCATGGATATGAAACCTGCTCTCAAGGCTGTTTGCAGCCAATATAAAAGCAGCCGTCTCGCCCGTGGGTATAAAACCCGAATGGTTCTTTCCTTTAATTCCACCTACTTCAGTAAAGCCACGGTCATAGTCGGCATTCTTTACAAAAAAAACATCCAGCAGTTGTGGCTGCACATGCGGTACCAGCGAAAGCAACAGGATTATCCGCTCATCAAAATTCATCCCGTAGTGCCCTACCACCTGTGCATAATAAGAATCGTCTTTTGTAAGATCGGGTGGTTCTATATCATAAATGGTTTTGTATGCTGAGGTCTTACCCCAGTACAAACTCATGCGGGCATTAATTACCAGGTTAAGCCATTGCAATTCGGCAGTAAGGGTTTTGGCGTTTGTTTTTGCGTTTTTTATATCCATTATTATTTATCGGCAAGATGTTTTGTAATAGATCTGTCTGTTGAAGTGTTTGCAATAATACGTTATATCATTCGTTTTAAGTTGTGGCACGATTTATGTTTTCCCAGAACTGCAGTTTTATAAAAACTGCCTGTAACAATCAAATTAAGTAATAAAAATGTTTCAATTATGAAAACCCAGTTATCTAAAAAACTATTGTTTATACCTGCTATTGCCGCTATCTTGTTTTCCGTTGTTTCCTGCAAAAAAATTGCCGACCTGTTAACTTTTACCATCGACGTTGAAAATAATTTTACGGTCGCAGCATCAGGCCCGCTGAATATTCCGTTTGACATTTTAACGCCACAGGTTACTACCAATTCATCCCAGCAGTTTCAAAATAACAATTCAGATGTAAATAAGGTAAAAGACATCAAGCTTAAAAAGGTGGACCTGCAAATTATTAATCCACCGGGCAAAACCTTTAGCTTTTTGGAATCGGTACACATTTATGTTTCTACCAATGCCAGTGACGAAATTGAATTGGCATACCTCGATAATATTTCATCAACGGCTACTTCCATTTCACTCATTCCAACTTCAGTAAGCCTTGATAAATATGTGAAGGCGCCGAGCTATCGTTTAAGAACCAAAATAGTGACCAAACAGGCGCTCACCCAGGATGTAGAGATAAAAAATATGTGCCAGTTCCAGGTAACTGCAAACCTGTAAACCGTTTTAACGAAAATTGTTAGCTGGCTTTTTTAAGCGGCTGGTTGATCATCATATAAAAAGAGAAATGCCTAAATAGTTAATTAAGGCATTTCCTTTTGTGCTGGCTTCGTTGGTTGCCATGCACATCAATCATTGATTTGGCTGTTAATTCATTAAACCTTTGAAGCTACATGCCCGGCCTCATTCATCATTTCTTCGCCTTTACCCATTGCGTTCTTTAAAGAATCGGTCAGCGTGCACAAAGCATCAGTCATTATCTTTCTTGTTTTAGGAATAAGGAACATCGCAACCAACGCTCCTAAAGCTACCCCGGTCAATAATTTTTGAGATTTCATGTTTAGATTATTTTTGTTGTTGAGAAATATAGTTTGATCTTAATTGAATACTACAAAACATCATGCCAAAATACATCAGCATTGGTAATTTTATTGGTTAATCTTTTATAAGCCTGGTTGTTCTAACATCACCCTTTCCGTCATCAAATCTTAATAAGTACATGCCTTTGCTCAATATGCCAACACTAAACTGTGTTTGCAGGGTATTGGGCACCACAGTTCGATGTAGTAACACCCGGCCATCGGTACTAATGATAGATATTACGGCCCTGTTGGGGGAAGACACATGCTGTATGGTAACCTGGTCACTCGCCGGGTTAGGATAGGCCTGCATTACTCTGCCAGTCAGGTTTGTGAGGTACGAAGTTTTAGTTAATTCAGGTGATGTTTGGGCCTGTGCAACAGCTCCTGAAAATATAATTGATATAAAAAGTAAAGACTTTTTCATAATGTATTTTTTAGTTTTTGAATCTGTGCTATTATAAGAATTCAACAATGGTGCCATAGTGAGGTGGCGGCTTTTTTTTACTAGTATTCTATCTGGCTGTGTGTGAATTATGTAATAAAAATTGCTTCGGTCAATTATATGTACTTTTAATTTTATTCAGCATCGATAAAAAAACTGATCCCTTTAAATTTAGATACAATGAAAGCAATACTCCCCATTTTACTGTTTACAGTTCTCTGCTGCATACTCCTTGCCTGCAATGAGAACAGTACAAAACAAACTGCCCCATCAGCGACAGCGATCGCCGACAGCAAAAAGCAAATAGCTGCTATGCTCGATTCTTTTAATGTAGCTGCAGCCGATGCCGACTATACCCGTTACTTTAATTATTATACCGATAACGCAACCTTTAACGGCACCGATGCCACTGAGAACTGGGATAAAGCGGCTTTTATGATTTGGGCAAAACCTTATTTTGATAAAAAAACAACCTGGCATTTTACAGCCATCAACCGCAACATCTATTTTGGCAATTATACCGATATCGCCTGGTTTGATGAATTGTTAAACACCCAGATGAAGATCTGCAGAGGTTCGGGCGTAGTGGTAAAGCAGGGCAACGAGTGGAAAGTGCAGCAATATGTTTTATCAACCACCATACCCAACAGCCAGTTGGAAACAGTGATCAAAATAAAAACGTCCGAAGAAGATTCGCTTATTACCAGGTTATCGGCGAAGTAACAACCCTGGATTTGCTGCCATATCTTTTAAATTTTGCGCAAAAAAGGCAATTCAAAAAACACAACTACTGCAATAGGAAAAACAATTTATAGATAGTGAATCTCAATATCCCCTCCCCAATGCCAGGATTGATCCATCAACCAACCCAGACAATAAATAACAGCAAAAGGCTTTGAGCTTTCTGAAAAAATTTCTACCTTTTCGCTTCACTAAAAACTTATGCTATTATGAAATCCTTTCTTTTTCTTGTAACCATTGCGGCATGCAACTTTTGCATTTCCTGTAACAGTGGTGGCATGTCGGCCACTGCCAAAAAAAATATAGAAGTTAATGACGCCATCATGAAAGCCTACGAGGCCGGCGACTTTAGTAAAATGGGTGATTATATTGCTGCCGATGCAGTTGACCACGGCAGCGATCATGGCGATGTAAAAGGCCTCGACAGTATTGTTGCCGATATGAAACGATATCATGCCATGATGCCCGACATGAAACAGGTAATTACCAGGACAGTTGCCGATGATGAATATGTTTTCACCTGGTCAAAAATGTCCGGAACCATGGGTGGCAAACAAATAGATATGACCGGTGTGGATGTTACAAAATTCAAAGATGGAAAAGCAGTGGAGCACTGGTTATATTCAGATCCGAATGAAATGATGAAAATGATGCAGGCGATGACGCCTCCCGCTGCTGCAGACACCATGAAAATGGGAACCAAGCCGGCACCGGATTCTACAGGCAAAAAATAAAGAATGCGAATAACTTCCACTGGCAATGCATAAACAAAACTG
>JANOUJ010000011.1:0-4716 GCA_031416815.1 Chitinophagaceae bacterium | reverse complement strand
GCTCTGTGCTGTCCGGACTTTCCTCCCCGAATATAAATCGGAGCGATAACCCGGCTGATAGAAGACAAAGGTATATTTTATTTTTTGGGAGATGATTTGAATGAATTAAATAAACCCTCAATTATATTTTGCTCAGCCCTTATTTAATTTCTTATCCTCATTTAAAGATCTTAACAACTACCCGATTAATTTGTACACATTTTTGAATAAAGTACAATGGTCTCCCGTTGGGTTTTTGAGCGTTCTTTTTTACCCTTACAATTATAACAATGAAATTTATTAATGGTGTTTTAAACTTTGCTACCCTGAATGGAGCATTGGCCTGTGGTATTCTATTTAAACTGGGTTTTGAAAGAATTGCCATGGTCCCGCTGGCCATATCGCTGCTGAGCCTTGCCCTACTCATCTATTTATACCTGTGTAAAATATATTTACTGGCGGGCTTAAAAAAAAGACAGCATAACTACAATAAATAAAACGGCCTTCAAGTCATAACGTCCCTTTGCCCGCCTTTCTTACATACCTGTTAATAAAATAAAGTGCAGTACACAAAAGGGAAAAGATAACCATTGCCTGTATCTCGGGCCAGGTAACCTTGCTTATAAACCGGCACATCGTTATCCTGCTAAAAAATGCCTGAAAATGCTTATGAAAATGAGGTGCTGACCCAGGCCTTACACACAGTTACATGGCTGGCCGCAGACTATAATAAACACATGCTGCATCACCTGCACCAGGTTTTACACCTTGAGCAGGTTACCTATCCATAAATTTTTTGGAGACACTTTAGTGCAATATGATCGTAGTGCCCTGCTTCTTGTGCAACACACCGTCCACATCAACTGCTTCTACCATCCACACAACCGTTTGTACGCCCACAACGTCGCTCTTAAACCTGCCATCCCATCCCGGCCGTTCAGTTTTCGACTGGAATAATAACTTTCCCCAACGATCGTACACTCTAAAAAAGTTTAGTGTTTTAAAGCCCATCAGTACGGGGTACAGGTAGTCATTGCGCCCGTTGCCATCTGGCGTAAAAGTGGTGGGCACATATATCTCTATTTTCTTTTTGATCTTTACAAATTGTGTATCAACCGTTATACACCCGGTGCTTGTTTTTAACTGCACCTGGTATAACTGCGATGTAAGCCCCTTAAAGCTTGGCCTGTAGCTGTTTGAAAAATCCAGGCTCGTGGCCGGTGTCCATAATACCGTAGTGCCTATTTGCCTGGCTTGTAATTGCTCAGGAAAATTCATCACGGCTTCTACATCCTGATAACGGATGCCCGGTAAAGATCGATCGATGGTAACATTAATTTGCTTTACAGATTTTGTTTGCGGGCAATTAATATTACTCACTGTCAATTTAATTAAATAATTACCTGAGGCAGGATAACTATAAACCGGGTTTTGTACAGTAGATGAATCTCCGTTACCAAATTCCCACAAATAAGTTAATACAGATGGCGAAGTATTAATGGTTTGATTAAATAAAGGTAAGCGCTGGTTTACACAAGCCGGGTCTACTTTAAAATCGGCAATGGCATACTTAAATATTTTTACGTTTTTAGCGATGCTGTCGGTACAACCACTATCCGACACGGCAACCATTTTAACCATATAGTCACCGGGCATGGCATAACTGTAAGTAACATCTCTTGTGTTGGCAGTGGCGCCATCGCCCATATACCACACATATTGCATACTACCGGTAAGTATGGTGCTGCTGTTTATAAAATTAAACTGGTTGTTACCAAAACATTGTTGTGCATTGGGTTCGTTAAAACCAACCTGTGGTTCGGGAAACACGGTAACATTAAAAGCCGAATCGTTTGTACAGCCCTTTTCGGTGGTAGTAGTAAGCCGTACGGTATATGTGCCGGGCTGGGCATAATAATGCCTGCCATTGCGGGTTGTATCAGTATTGCCATCGCCAAAATCCCAGAGGTACTGCATGGTACCTACTCCCAGCGTGCTTGAATTGGTAAATATAAAATCGTTTATCTTTTGGCAAATACCTTTTGTATTTGCATCAAATGCTGCAACAGGACTTTCGTAAACAGTTACCGTGTAAGAAGCGCTGTCAATACATCCCTGGTCTGATGTTACGGTTAACTTAACAATGTATGTTCCGGTATCAGCATAACTATAGCTTACATCCTGGGTTGTTAACATGGTGCCATCTCCCAGGTTCCAGTTATATGACATGGTACCAAATGCTATGCTGCTGGTATTGGTAAAATCAAATTGGTGCCCATTATGGCACTGGTTTAAAGCATTGACGTTAAATCCAACAACAGGAGCAGGATTAACTGTAATATTAATATTTGTTGTGCTTAAACTGCAACCGACAAAACTGAAAACAGTTGCATGATAGGTACCGGTTTGAATAACATTATATATCGTATCATTGGCGCCCGGTATGGCAATATTGTTGCGGTACCACTGTATACTGTCTGCCGGCTTAACTTTTAAAACAGTAGGATTTGATGGCGTTATACATCCTGCAAGAAGTCCGGTAACCTTTAACGTAGTGTCTAATACAGCAGCTTTTACAATTACGGTATCGGTAGTTAAACAACCGCCGCCAAAATTCCGGGCAGTAAGTACGTATTGAGTAGTTACTGACGGTGTAGCGATCGGATTTGATATGTTGGGATTGCTTAAACCCGTGACGGGACTCCAGGAATAAACAAAACCCGGTGTTGAATTTACACCAAGTTGAACAGGCGCATTCTGGCAGGATAACTCATCGGGTCCGGCATTTGCAAATACGCTCAGTGTATCTAATAAAACAGCGGTTAAAACATCCGGACAACCATAACCCGAATAGGGCGTTACAGCCACTTGCAATGTGGTACCGGCCGGAGGTGGTGGGGTGAAATTTATGGTTTGCGTGGTTGCTAAAATGGTAGTGGGGTCATTAATATTCCACCATGCATAGGTATCATAACCAAAGGGTGCCGTCACATTAATGGATGTATCATCAGGGCAATAAGCAGCTCCAACGAAAGAACTGCTGCATTCAGTATTAACATCTATGTAAGCATAGCCAAAATGCCCCGACGGTGTACAATCTGCCGTTTTAAAAAACAATTGAACAGTTTTACCGGCCTGGCCATCCAGTTTAATAGAGGCGGCGGACCAGTTCTTGCACCATACGGGTGTATTTCCACCAGGGTTTGGTGATAAGAAAAAGCCGGGCAATGTACTGTTTATATCTTTAAAAAATTCAAATGAAGAGCAGGTGATCTTTACATTATCAGTAAGATTATAAACATCAATAACCATTCTTGGTTGTTCATAATTTGGATGTTGAGGTCCCTGGAATATTACGGCATAGTGATAAATGAGATTGAATTCATTTTGCCCTGCAGGTATCGTAAAAGTATAAGAAACACCTTCGGCCTGTGCGCCGGATTGATTATTGCCTAATTGAATGGAGTACCCACTACCATTGGGACAGTTTCTGGGGAATCCTCCATACTGATCCAGTCCATTGCCAACAGCGGATGAGAGCATTTGAAAACGTGTAGGGTATAAACTTGGTTGAACGGGAATACTTAGAGGACCAGGAGGATCAAAGTCAATAAAATTTTTTCCGGCTACAACCGAAACCCTTCCAACCCAACAATCCCATCCGGTAAAATCGCCCCGCTCGAAATCCAGGTTGGGTGGGCATTGGGCAATGGTAATTTTATTAATTGCCAATAATAAGATCAGCAGAAAAAAATATTTTTTGCAACGGTTGTAAAATGCAATTGTAGAAATACCCACTATCGTGTGTTTTATTGATAAACAGAGGGCGGTAAGTTACTTATTTTATGTGGGTTATTCAAAAACGCAGGGCAAATGTTACCCACCAATCTTAAATGGAGTTATTCTGCCCCCATGGCAGACCGCTTCATATCGGCAGCCAGGCCTTTACCCATGTACTTTTCTATCCATGCATGTACCCCGTATATAACAGGGGTCATGAGTATGGCTACTACAAATTTGTACATATAATTGCCTGTGCCTGTAACCAATACCTGGTGCAAACTCCATGCATCGCCCTGGCCGGTTTGAATGCGCTTGCCCACGTAAAATGCGATGAAAAGCACTATAAAACTGTCGACCAGCTGCGATACAAGGGTGGAGCCAGTGGCCCTCAGCCAGATATTCTTTTCGCCGGTCATCTTTTTAATGCGGTGAAAAATGAGCACATCCAACAACTGTCCTACTAAAAAAGCTACGATAGAACCAATGATAATCCACATACCCTGTCCAAAAATTCCCCTGAAGGCGTTGTCGGGTTTATCTATGCCATTACCTACTGAAAAATATTCGGAAGGAGAAAGATTGATGGCACCGGTAAAGATGAGAAATGCATAACTGATCAACCCAATGGTGAGGTACGATAAAAATTTTACACCGCGTTTGCCGTAGTACTCGTTGATGATATCCGTCATGATAAAGACAACCGGCCATAACAATACCCCTGCAGTTAAGTGAAAACTAAAAGGGCTGCCAAATAAATTAATGTTGGCCCTTTTCACACCAACGGTATCTTCCAGCGAAAATATTTTTACGCCAATTATTTCGGCCAATAAGGCGCTGGTTATAAAAATACCGGCCAGCAAAATAAAAAGCTTCGTGCTTTTGTCTTTAAGTATAGTGTGTATCATACCGGTTATTTTAAAATAAAATGGAAGTAAATCTGGCAGCAAAAAATGA
>JANOUJ010000010.1:0-2937 GCA_031416815.1 Chitinophagaceae bacterium | reverse complement strand
ATAATTTATGATGCCAATGGTAACCAATACCAACTTGATAGCGTTTATGAGGAGAAAGATGTAAAAGGGAAAATTAAGTATCCGGCCATGGCTACTATAGGAGCCGTTTACCAGGATGCAAACTGGCTTGTGGGCGCTGATGTGGAATATGGTAACTGGAAAAGCTATCGTTATTACGGGCAGGCCGACCAGGTGCAAGACAACTGGACTGTAAGAGTAGGTACCCAATATTTTCCTGCAAAGGAAAGCAAAGCGACCAGAAAATATTTTCATTATGTAAAATACCGTGCAGGGTTTTATTACGGTCCTGATTATATTAAAACGACTGTAAACAGACCTGAATACGGTTTTAGTTTAGGAACCGGAATGCCCTTAACATCTATAAAGCGGTTGAACCCGTACGCAGGTTATGTAATTTTAAATACCGCTCTGGAATTTGCCAGCAGGGGCAATAAGCAGACCAACCTGCGGGAAAGCCTTGTTCGATTTAGTATTGGCGTTTCTATGAATGCAAGCTGGTTCCAAAAGCCTAAATACAATTAAGGTAATTTCCGGCATTATTTACAGGTACAATAATTTTTAATGAGGGTATCATTGCAAAATATGTTCCGCTACGTGCTTTTTCTTCCGGCCTTTCTTTGGCGCAACAACCCATACAAACATCGGTTACTTTTCACTTCAATTACGGTTATTATAATGCTGCTGGCATCTTGTGGCAACAGCGATAAGGAATTAAATGAGTACAACAGCAAATCTTTGGGTGTTGAAGAAATTAAGAATGCAGACATTAATTACACTTTAGGTGGCAAGGCAAAAGCAAAACTGAGGTCGCCACTAATGCTGAGGGTACAGGATGCCAGCCCCTATGTTGAATTCCCCAAAAAACTTCATGTTGATTTTTTTAATGAAACAGGAACCGTAGATAGCAAGCTGGATGCCCTTTATGGGAAATACCTGGATATGGAAAGCAAAGTGTTTTTAAAGGATAGCGTAAAGGTAATTAATATAAAAGGCGATACTTTATATTGCGATGAACTGTGGTGGGACCGGAACAGAAAAGGTAACGAATTTTATACAGAGTTGCCAGTTCGTATAAGAACAAAAACGCAAATTATTAATGGTATAGGGATGGAAGCCAGCCAGGACTTTAAGAGCTATGTTATTAAAAAGGTTACGGGTATTATTACTGTTGCCAATACCGAGTTTCCGGTCTACTGATCTTTCAACAAATTAAGCCCCCGCTTGTTGATCTGAATACCGGTGAATTATAATAAACCAATAAAACGGTATTCAGTATCTTTATCCAGCTATAAAAAATATAAATAAATATGGAATATCGCCGCTTGGGAAGATCAGGATTACAGGTAAGTGTATTGTCTTTTGGCAGTTGGGTCAGCTTCAGCAAACAGATAAATGATAAAGTTGCAGATGAACTGATGGGCCTTGCTTATGATAAGGGCATCAACTTTTTTGACAATGCCGAAGTATATGCTTTGGGTGAGAGCGAAAAAATGATGGGCCGTGTTTTAAAGAAGAAAAAATGGGACCGCAGTTCTTACACTGTATCATCAAAAGCATTTTGGGGATGGAGAGGAAAGGAAAATAAACCCAACCAAACAGGTTGCAGCCGCAAACATTTACTGGAAGCATGCGATGAGGCTTTGCAAAGGTTACAGCTTGATTACCTCGATATGTACTTTTGCCACCGCCCCGATAAAGCCACACCCATTGAAGAAACTGTTTGGGCAATGAACTACCTGATTCAGCAGGGCAAAATAATGTACTGGGGAACCAGTGAATGGAGTGGTGTTGAAATTATGGAAGCACATCGTGTTGCAGAAAAATTCAGGTTGATCGGGCCTACCATGGAGCAGCCGCAATACAATTTATTTGAGCGGGCTAAAATTGAAAAGGAGTTTTTAGAGATATATAAAAATGTAGGACTGGGTACAACCATCTGGAGCCCGTTGGCATCAGGGCTTTTAACCGGTAAGTATAATGATGGTATTCCAAAAGGTAGTCGTTTTGCTTTAGAAGGTTTTGATTGGCTAAAGGAGAGATGGGTAATGGACGAGAAAGTGAAAAAAGTAAAGAAACTAAGTGACCTGGCTGCTAAAATGAATGTGAGTACAGCTTCTTTAAGTATTGCCTGGTGTATTAAAAACCCGAATGTAAGCACTGCTATTTTGGGCGCCACAAAAAAAGCACAACTGCTCGATAATTTAAAAGCGCTCGAGGTACTTGCGCTGCTAACCCCGGATGTAATGGAGAAGATCGAAAGCATCATGAAAACAAAACCTGTATTACCTGAACATTGATATGGAAAAAGTGAACTTGTATGGCCTTCCAAATTGCGATACCACCAGGAAAGCATTAGCTTGGTTGAAAGAACAGAAAGTAACTTTTGCCTTTCATGATTATAAACAGAAAGGGATAACCAAAGAAAAACTGGAAGCGTGGTGCAAAAAGTTGGGATGGGAAACGATTTTCAATAAAAGAAGTACCACCTGGCGGGAGTTGGGCGAAGCAGAACATAATAAAGTTATCAATCAGGCCACAGCCATAAAAATAATGATGGAACATAACAGCATCATTAAAAGGCCAATTATAGAGTTTAAAAAAAATATTTTTGTTGGCTTTAAAGAAGACGAAATAAAAAGGGCGATTAAATAATATTAACTAAAACATCCTGAACCGCTGGGGGTATAGCTCCGCCAGCTGGCGGATTTGGGGCAAAATTAAAAACATGAAACGTAATGCCACAGCCGTATGGAACGGTACCGGAAAAGAAGGTAACGGACATCTTACAACACAAAGCACCACTTTGTCTGAAACACAATATTCTTTTAATTCACGCTTTGCCGAAGGTGTGGGAACAAACCCCGAAGAACTGGTAGCCGCAGCTTATGCTGGATGTTTTGCCATGAAATTAAGTTT
>JANOUJ010000009.1:0-19086 GCA_031416815.1 Chitinophagaceae bacterium | reverse complement strand
GGCGGTTTAAAAAAGAAAGTTTACCCGTTTCTTTATTAAATGAAAATGCAGCTATCTCACCCGCTTTGCCATTTTTGGCGGCATCTTCCTGCACTGAATAAACAAACTTTTCATTTGGTGAAACCACTAAAAAAGATGGATTGGAAATTTTAACCGAGCTGATAAATTTAGCTGACCCATCAGCGCTATTGAATTGATACACATAAATACCTTCGCTCTTGCCGGTAGTGTAAGTCCCGGTTATTAAATAATGTTCTTGTGCTTTTGCAATCAAACAACACAACAGAAAAAATACACACCATGCAAACTTATACTTCATGCTTGTAATATACTACAGCCCTTCAAAATTACAAGACTTTAAAAATTATTTCATTAAGGCGTATTTACAAACATTTTAATTTTAATTACCGGGGCTTTTAAAATCAGGGTTATCAAACATTGATTTGTTGAACAAATAATACTTACCATCGCGGTTATTGCGCCAATAACGATGCCCTTCCAGGTCATAATAATACCTGCCATCAACACTCCTTTTTGCAACCTTATCATTAACAATTATCACCTTGGGTACTGCGGTTTTAACAGTAGCCTTTCTTACAGGTTTTGCAGGTTCGGCAGTATTAGGTGCATTAGCAGTTGTAGGATTGGTCTTTTTGCTGCAACCTGCTATAATAATCACTGCCAGCAGGGCTATTATTACAAAGGCAGACTTATTCATGTTAATCATTTTTTTTAATTAAACAAAAACTTTACCAAAAGTAAAACTTGTGAAAAATATAATCTATAAGTGCATAAATAACATAAAAAGAAGAAATGGTATTTGCTTTTAAATACCATTTTTCTTTTTTATTTTGTTTCCCAAACCAAAAATAACTTGTATGAAAAAAATGATCATTGGCGCCCTTGTTGGCGGCATTATTCTTTTTTTGTGGCAATTCCTTACCTGGACCGTGTTAAACCGGCACGAGGCTCAGCAGCGATACACTCCAAAACAGGACAGCATCATGGCTTATCTTAATACACAGTTCAGCGAAGACGGTGCTTATATGATGCCGATCTTTGCACCAGGCACTCCTAAGGAAGAAATGGAAAAACAAATGAAGGCGCTGGAAGGAAAGCCTGGGGCACAGGTAATATATCGTAAAAGTATGCCTGGCATGAACAAAATGTTTATGAACATGGGCCGTGGCCTGCTGGTTAACATATTTATCATCTGGCTATTGTGCTGGCTGTTGACCAAAATAAATGCACCTTCTTTTGGAACTGTTTTTATGGGCGCATTGGGCACGGGAATTATTACCTTTTTACATGGGCCATATACCATGCACATATGGTATACCAGTTTCGACCTGATGGCACATTTCACAGATGCATTGATTGCCTGGGGAGTTACCGGTCTGTGGTTGGGTTGGTGGTTGAGGCGTAAATAATAAATTATCATTTAACTAAAAACGGGCAGCATATTATGTTGCCCGTTTTTTAGTATTGATATAAGTATAACGGCCCCAGAATAGCCCGTATTTTAAAATCAGGAATGAATCGTATTTTACGCAATAAAAACTAAAACATGGCAAATACACCATTTACTGGACTGGAAGACACTGCACTTTTGATCAAAATAAAATTAGATGGCGTTGATATGCGTGATACTTATGGCGTACGATCAATTTATATAAATCATGCTATTAATAAAATATCCACAGCCGAACTTGTACTGATCGGCGAGGTGGATACGGCTTCAGGTAGTATTGAAATTACAGATGGTGATGATTTTAACCCGGGTAACGCAGTAGAGATTTTTGCAGGATATGGAGGCGGAGAACCCAGCAGTATATTTAAAGGAATAATTGTAAAGCATACTGTTAAGCTCGATACCGAATCATATTATACATTTTCCATCGAATGTAAACATGAAGCTGTTAAGCTTACCTATAATAAAACAGAAAGGTATTTTGAAAAACAGACAGATGATGCCGTAATCAAAAATATAATTGGTGAATACAGTATCAGTTGCAGTGTTGGCAGCTGTTTGGAAGTGAATGAAAACATGTTTCAAAAAATGGCAACCGATTGGGATTTTATTTTATCACGATGCCATTTTAATGGATTTATTGTGACCATGGATGATAATGCAGGTATAGTGCTTAACGTTCCAAAAGTTTCCGACTCTGCTGTATTAACCATTGAAGCTGGTATTTCGCTGCAATCTTTTGAAGGAACTTTAAATGCTGAGTTTCAACCTTCAGGCGTAAGAACATATGCATGGGATGGCCAAACACTTACATTTAAAAATGCTGTTGCTGCTGAACCCGCAGTAAACAGCCAGGGCAATATAAGCGCAAAAGATTTGTCATCAGCGCTTTCACAAACCGCATTAAATTTAGCTTCTACAACACCAATGACAAGCGGTGCATTAAAAACATGGGCAGATAGTGTGTTACTGCGCAAAAGGCTTAGCGCTTTTAAAGGACGTGTGAAATATTTTGGCAATGCACTGGCTAAAACAGGAGGTATTATTGAAATTGCAGGAGTAGGAAAAAAACTGAATGGGTTGGCATTTGTATCGGGAGTAATCCATACCATTGATTCAGATAACTGGAACACGACAGTTGATTTTGGACTTAATGATAAGTTGATTTATGACAGTAGCAGTTTTTCCTACCCGCCGGCAATGGGCCAGTTGCCTGCCACGCAGGGGCTGCAACTGGCTACTGTTAGAAACATGGATCAGGATCCCGAGAATATGTACAGGATACAACTGGAGATACCTTCGGTTAGCGAAACGCCTAACACAACGTGGGCAAGAATGGCACATTATTATGCATCAAATAAATCAGGCTTATTTTTTTTACCTGAAATTGGCGATGAAGTAGTACTTGGGTTTTTAGATAATGACCCTCGTTACCCGATAATACTTGGTTCCTTATATAATGGAAAAAATGCGGCGCCATATACGGCGAAAGCAAAAAACAATACAAAGGCTTTTGTAACACGCAGTAATATGAAAATTGAATTTGATGAAGACAAAAAAAGCATCTGCTTATTAACGCCTGGCAATAATTCAATCATAATAAGTGATGATGGAAAGTCAATTGAAATCAAAGACCAGCAAAGCAACAGTATTAAATTAAGTGCCGATGGTATCATTATTGAGAGTGTAAAGGACATCAGGATATCTGCCAAAGGAAATATAGAAATGAGTGCAACCGGAAAACTTACCCTGGCTGCAGATGATGATCTGGCTTTACAAGGCTTAAATATCAATGCCAGTGCCAATGTTGCATTTACTGCTAAAGGTAACGCCACAGCAGAATTATCTGCAGCAGGGCAAACAACAGTTACAGGAGGTATAGTAATGATAAACTAAAAAATAAAAGTATGGGAACTCCCGCAGCCAGATTAACAGATATGCACTCCTGCCCAATGGTAACACCCGGACTACCCCCTATACCACATGTAGGTGGGCCTATAGTTGGGCCAGGTGCGACAACCGTTTTAATTGGTAAAATGCCGGCTGCCGTTTTGGGCGATATGGTTGTTTGTGTGGGACCACCCGATTCCATTGTAAAGGGGTCGGCAACGGTGATGATATGCGGAAAACCCGCAGCCCGTATGGGCGATACTACAGCACACGGTGGCTCTATTGTGTTGGGGTTTCCTACAGTTTTAATTGGTGGATGAGCTATGCAAGTTGGTAAAGTTTTTGTTAAGCTAAGACATATGTCGTAAACTGTTTGACATTTCAACCATCTTACAGTTCTTTATAAAAATAACAGTATGCAAAAGATATTTTTCGCATTATGCTTAACGGCCCTTTTATCTGCCGGAGCCTTTGCACAAAACACTACCTATCCGGTTGTAGTAAGTTTCAACAGTATGTGCTGCGGTGTTCCATCCAATGCCCCGGTACTTAAATTGATACAGAGTGTTAAAAAACAATACAAAATCAAAAAGGTAACAGTCGACAGTATTGGCCCCATGGGCCGGGAGGGTGAATATTATCTTGCGTTCCGATTAAAAGAGTTTAGCAAAACCCAAAAGATAAAATTCATTCAGCAGCTTAAGAGAACTGCGGCCACTATGAAAGAACAGGGCTCGGCAGAAATAAAGGAGAATGAAACGGTTAACAAAGCAGATCTTTCATCGAGAACGACAGTTACGGCACTTAAGTTTTAATTCCAATAAAAAAAGAGCAGTGATACAGTAAGATCACTTTCAGCAGGCAAGTTTTATAATTTTGTCAGGTGAGATGCAATTCTAAATTCCTTTCTTAGCTTCTCATGAAAACGAAAAATATTCGCCTGGTTTAACATATTCATCTTCAATAAATTTTTCTCTAAAAACAGCATTAAAAATATGTATATTTAAACATAAAATTTTTATTATGGCAGTAACCGGTAAAGACCAATCCAATTCAATATGGCCATTGGTTAAATTCCAATTCTCCGTTAACATAGGTGATAAGGAAGCATTTTTTCAGGAAGTAACTGGCTTGAGTGCTGAGATACAGCAAATTGAATACAGGGCGGGAAATAGTAAAGAATTTTCGGCGGTTAAAATGCCCGGTATAAAAAAGTTCGGGAACGTTACACTTAAGAAAGGAATTTTTAAAGATGATAAAGGTTTCTGGGATCTGTATAAAAAAGTAGTGATGAATACTTTTGAAAGATCAACAATTACCATATCGCTGCTTGACGAAAAGAACGGGGTTGCCATGTCGTGGACACTTGCAAACGCATTTCCCTGTAAAATTACTGTTACCGATATGAAATCGGATGCCAACGAACCTGCAGTTGAAACCATGGAAATTGCCCATGAAGGTTTGGCACTTGCGTAATAATAAAGCTACCGATATTTAATACTGCCTAATCCACATTTAATGACAGAAGATCAAAACTATTATCGCCCGGTTGGCTTTCTTTTTAAAGTAATGATTGCTGGAATTGATGAAAAATATGCCGCCGGTTTTCAGGAAGTAAGCGGGCTTGATGTAAAGCTTGAAACAGAAGATATTATCGAAGGAGGAGAAAACCAGTTTTCCCGAAAATTGCCAAAAGCATTACAATATTCAAATTTGATACTGAAGCGTGGCCTGGTGGTTGGTGAACCTTTTATCAACTGGATAGCTGAAGCAGTTCAGCATTTTAAATTTCAACCCAAAACAGTGACTGTATTGTTGCTTGACGAGACAGGTGGCCCACTGGTAAACTGGGCATTTCATAATGCATACCCTGTAAGCGTCAAAGTTTCAGACTTAAGTTCTACCGAAAACAATTATGCAATTGAAAGCCTGGAATTGGCATACGATTATTTTGAAAGAGTAGCTACTGAAAACAATTAACTGAGCCAGGCATATTTACAGCAATTTTAAAAACATCAATATGCCGTTACTTAAAAAGAAACAGGACTATATTTCCTGGGATGAGTATTTTATGGGCGTAGCCTTATTGAGTGCCCGTCGTAGCAAAGACCCAAGCACACAGGTTGGCGCCTGCATTGTGAATGATAAGAATAAAATTGTGGGAGCCGGTTACAACGGTCTTCCCATGGGTTGCGATGATAATGAGTTTCCCTGGGAAAAGCAGGGTGATTTTTTAGAGACAAAATATCCATACATCTGCCATGCTGAGCTGAATGCCATTTTAAACAATATTGGAATGGACTTGCAGGGCTGCAAAATTTATACGGCCCTATTCCCCTGCAATGAATGTGCAAAAGCCATTATTCAATCAGGCATTGCCGAAGTTGTTTACCTCTCAGATAAGTACGCCGGAAGCGATACTGCAAAAGCATCAAGATGGATGCTGGATAAAGCCGGTATCACTTGTCGCAAAGTAAATACAAGTATCAGCAGCATTACACTGTCTTTTAATGAGACTGATGTGTAATTTTAGATATTATTTAAAACAGATGTTATGGCCAGGTTTATGACCCCCGGTGTTTATATTGAAGAAAAAAACGCATTTCCCGGTTCAGCAGTTGCTGTGGAAACTGCTATACCGGTTTTTATAGGCTATACCGAAAAAGCAGAACGAAAAGGCAAGTCACTCACAGGCGAAGCAGCACGCATTACTTCTTTTGCAGAATATGTTGAAATGTTTGGGCAAGGCAAACACCATACATTTAAATTAGCCGCCACCGGCCCACCACCTGCACCCATTACAAATTTCAGTTCAGACATGGTGCAGGGTCCTGCTGAAATATTTTATCTCTATAATTGTATCCGCCTGTTTTTTAACAATGGCGGAAGTAATTGCTATATTTTTTCTTTAGGAACTTATGAAGGCGATGGCTACACCAAACCGGTTATTACAAAAAGTGATTTTACAAAACACGATGTATTTAACAAACTGAAAAAATGCTATGAACCAACCTTGGTACTTATACCCGATTTTGTATCAGACAGAAATATTTGTTACGAATTGTATGTGGACGTATTGAAACATTGCAAAGAAACACAAAGCCGGTTTGGAATATTTGATGTAATACCGAAAAGTGGAGAAACGCTTGAAGAAACATGGGAAGCATTTAGGACAGCCATCGGGCTGCAAAGTCTGAATTATGGTGCTGCCTACTATCCATGGTTAAATACATCTGTAGTACAGGCTTCCGAAATAAACTTTTCTAACCTGGATGTTGCAACAGATGAGTTAAAGATCATCTTGCCGGAAAAAAATGTAGCAACGGCAATTGATACATGGAAGCTTGCAGTTGCATCGCCACCGGCAAAAGCAGAAACAGCAGACGAAACAGCGCAAAGGATCGAAAAAGAAAATACAGCTTTGCACCATGCGCTAATTGCAAGCAGCCCGATCTATACACAAATATTGGCTGAAATAAAAAACAAACTGAACCTGTTGCCACCCAGCGCTGCTATGGCTGGTATTTATTCGCTTGTTGACAGTACAAGTGGTGTATGGAAAGCTCCGGCCAATGTTTCTCTTTCGATGGTTAATAACCCTGCCGTCAATATTTCAAACGAAGAACAACAATCAATGAACATTGATGCTACTACCGGCAAATCAATAAATGTCATTCGCCCTTTTCCTGGTATAGGCACTTTGGTTTGGGGCGCCAGAACATTGGATGGTAACAGCCAGGACTGGCGCTATATCAACGTACGAAGAACAATGATCATGATCGGGCAGTCGATTAAACTTGCCTGCCGTGCTTATGTTTTTGAACGCAATGATGCCAATACCTGGGTAACTATAAAAAGTATGATCACTAATTTTCTCACCAATTTGTGGAAGCAGGGTGCATTAGCCGGGGCCACACCCGAACAGGCTTTTGATGTGCAGGTGGGCTTGGGAGTAACAATGACGCCAATAGATATTCTTGATGGCAAATTGCTGGTTACTGCTAAACTGGCAATAGTACACCCTGCCGAATTTATTGTGTTAACCTTTCAGCAACAACAACAACAATCATAATTATTTTATAGCAGTTTAAGATACTGGTCCATGAGCGGTGGCAATACTATAGTAAATTGAAGTAACTTCCATAAAACATTTGTCATGCTTAAATATTTATTATTTTTTCTTTTGCTCGTTGCTGCTGACATACAAGCCCAAAATTTAAAATCAGGGGGTAAATTAAAACCCGAACAGGCAATTATGGACATCAGGCATTATACTGTTGCACTGGATGTTGACCCGATTCAAAAAGCAATCAATGGCTATACAGAAATTAACCTCAACCTATTGCAGGCAACCACTGTGTTATTGTTCGACCTATGGCATGGCCTTACTATCAAACAGGTTTGGGTAAATGGCAAGAATGCATCATTCACACATTCCAACGATGATCTTGTAAATATACAAGCCGCGTTACCGGCCGGCAAAGTGTTGGTAAAGATCGCATACGGCGGCACACCTGCTATTGCTGAACGGGCACCATGGATCGGCGGTTTTCAATGGGAGAAGGATGCAAAAGGAAATCCCTGGATAGCCATTACCTGCCAGGGCGAAGGCGCCAAGATATTTTTTCCCTGCAAGGATCATCCAAGCGATGAACCAAATGAAGGTGCAGATATGATCATCACCGTACCCAAAGGATTAGTAGTGGCGGGACCGGGCCTGTTGCAGAAAGTAACTACCAAAAAAGAAAAGTCTACCTATCATTGGAAAACAAATTATACCATTAGTAATTACTGCATTCTCTTTAACGTTGCAAATTACAAAGTGCTTAAACGTGTCTACACAACTGTCAATGGCAATAAAGTACCTATGGAATATTATGTGTTGGAAGAAAATCAGGTTATGGGAGAAAAGTTACTGGACCTTTTTGAACAAAGCTGCCGCATACAGGAAAAATATTTTGGTGAATACCCGTGGGTAAAAGAACGCATAGCTGCATCAGAAACGCCTCACTTAGGGATGGAGCACCAAACCAATATTGCTTATGGCAATAAATACAAATTCACACAGGTTGGCGGTAAAGATTTTGACTGGTTGCTGCACCACGAATTCGGGCATGAATGGTGGGCCAATAAAGTAACCAACCGCGATTGGGCACATATGTGGATACAGGAAGGTATTTGTGTTTTTGGCGATGCTATGGCCACAAGGGAACTGGCCGGCGAAGCAGCATACCTTAAAAGAATGCAACAAACCGCAAGAGCCATCAGGAACCGTTTACCGGTTGTAAGAGGCGAAGAAGTGGATTCGGACAGTGCTTATTATGGCGACATTTACGGCAAAGGCGCATTCTTTATGCATACCCTGCGGTATGTAATGGGCGATGAAAGCTTCTTTCCTACTTTAAAAAGATTGGCCACTGATCCGAAATATACCTATGACAATACGGTTGTCACTTCAGATGTGGAACAACTTTTCAGCAGGGCCTATGGCAAAAGCCTGCAGTCTTTATTTCAGCTTTACTTATACACGAACGATAAACTGGAAATACAGGTAAAACAAACTGATGAAAGTAAATACACGGTTAAACTACTTAACCTGGATATGCCATTGCCCATTAATATTATTACTGATGAAGGTGTGCAGCGATTGCTGATCGATAAAAACGGAATTGTAGTAAACAGTAAAACTGCCCCGCAGGTTGACCCGGATGTCTTTTATTTTAAAAAGATCATAATGGAATAGCATACAAGAACAGAGACAACAATTTTATAAACTTCTTTCAAATTTCAATGCGACATCCAATTCCTGTTGGGCTTCAGCAATCCGCTTATTTATTTGCTCCCGAACGGCCTGAAGCTGACGAGTTATCTGCTCTTTGGTTTTTCGGTTCAGCTCTTCAATATCTACCCCTGAAAATCTTTGTGCCCAATAAGATGGGGTGGTCATATCAAACCAGGATTGCACCACTACTTTGGTTAATAACAATGCAGTGCCTTCATCCCCTTTTACCTTTGTGAACTCTGAAGCCTTCAGGGTGAACTCTGACAGGTATTGCATTTTATCGAAAGCAAATGATCTTGCAAAAGAACTGGATGCCTTGGCCAACTCCTCTCCCTGAAGTTGTAAAACCTTATGTCCTTTCATGCACAGGTCCGACAGGCCTTTAAAAAGCAATATAAGATCAGCCGCAACGTCTACGTTAGTGCTAACTTTGCTAACCTGCTTAAAATCCCGGTCCCATTCACTTAAAATAGATCGAAAAGTGTCCTCGTTATCCTCCTGCAATTTTTTAAGTTTGTCGATCCTTAAAAGTGCCAGGTCACTTGCTTTTGGCGGAATGTAGATCCTGTCCCCTATTGTCACTTTATTGGGATCAGGCCTTGATGTACGCAGAGATCTGTTACACTCGGCATTGTAAATAATACGCCATGATGATAATTTATTTCTCAATGCGATCTTTTGCAGGGTATCTCCACCTGCAACAATGTAAGTTCTTGGTTCTAATTGCATACTGCTGATTTAGTTAAGGTATAGAAAGTAAAATAGAGGTTTTATTTTTTAAAAAAGAATTTATTTTGCAAATTTAAAATGTAAGTAGCTCCAAGATCAATCTTAAGGACTGCCCGCTGTAAATGTAGAATAATACTGCCTGGTGGGAAAAGAATACCAAACTGCAAGATCATTTTATAACGCTCAAAAAAGGCAATGCTATACAATTCCTTGTTCCTATCTTCCACACTTCCAATCATGAAGGGTATTAATCAAGAATCCCGACTATGTATTCATGTTATCATCTGCTAAGGAATAAAAAACCGCTTATCATAAAGTAAACAGATGGTTATCGAAATTTAAATTTTGTGCTTTATCTTGAGCTCAATTCAATGAAAACAAAGGCGCTTATATTATTTTTTCCGTTTGCAGTTTTCCTTGCTGAAACAGCCAGTTTCATCCCGGCAATGAAAGAAGCCTGTACCATCAAGGCAACTAAAAAAAGCACTTGCACAAAAGAAAAGAAGAAAAATCCCTGCAGTTCTAAAAATGAGAAACAAAGTTGCACAAAAGGTGAACAGGATGGATGCAGCAAGAAAGACCCCAACAAAACACCGGCTGATAATGCCTGTAACGACAATGCTGATTGCACGACCTGCCCGGTTTGTTATACGTTCATTTTTCAACACCAGTACGAATGGGCAGCCCGTCAGTTTAAGCTTAAGAAAAATTACACGGTCGTCAATACAGGCCACATCTCATCTTACACCAACGATGTGTGGAAGCCGCCCAATGGCTTCATGTACACTTCATAGAAATACATTCATCAATTATTAAAATAACATTATGAAAAAAATATTAATGCTGGCGATCGTATGTTCATTAGCAACAGGAGCTTTTGCCAATAACAAAAAGGGCAAAAAGGCTAAGAAAGCCAAACAATGTACTACGCAGCAAACATGCAATCCCGCTGATTGCAAGCCAGCCAGTTGTTGCCCAATGCCGAATTGTAAGCAAGCGTAAATAATCGCTGTGCAACGTAAAAGAACCCCGGCTAAATCCCGGGGTTCTTTTCGTTTTCCTCTTAATGTGATTGCATTTGAAAGCGATCCATCACTTCAATATTTTTCTCCCAGATATGGAAATAAAAAGACGTGTAGCATATTCGTTGTGGCAGATAGGCTATATTTATAGTAAACAATAAACATGAAATTTTTAGCCTTTGCATTTGCCCTCATCATTTCAGGATCCTGCACCGCAACAAAAGATTCGGCGAAAAAAAAACCGGGCATCGGTCCGGGCATCTCAACGGGTGCTGAACAAACCGAAAAATATCTACCATATTTACAGGGCAAAAGGGTAGCCATACTTGCCAACCAAACTTCTGTTATTGGTAAAACACACCTTGTTGACAGCCTGAAAAAACTAGGAGTTAATATCGTAAAAGTATTCGGCCCCGAGCATGGGTTTCGGGGCAAGGCAAGTGCCGGAGATAAAGTAAATGATGAAATAGATGTTGTAACCGGTATTCCCATCATCTCACTGTATGGCGCCAAAAACAAACCCACCAGGGCCGACCTTGCTGATGTTGACATCATGCTTTACGATCTGCAGGATGTTGGCGTACGCTTTTATACCAACATCAATGCGCTTTCCAGGTTGATGGAGGCCTGCCATGAAAATGGTAAGGAGCTGCTGATACTCGACCGGCCCAATCCCAACGGATATTTAATTGATGGCCCGGTGCTGGATATGAAATATAAGTCCGGCATTGGCATGTTTCCCATTCCTATGTCGCATGGATTGACGGTGGGCGAATTTGCACAGATGGCTAACGGCGAAGGGTGGCTCACCAATAAAGTAAAATGCAATATCAGGATCATACCTGTTGCAAATTACGATCATGATATGCCGTATATACTTCCGGTGAATCCCTCCCCTAATTTAAATACACCGCAGGCCGTTTTGCTTTATCCTTCTACCTGCATGTTTGAAGGGGTGTACCTAAACCATGGCCGGGGTACTTATTTTCCTTTCACCGTACTTGGCAGCCCTGAGCTAAAAGGTGTCTATACTTTCTCCTACACTCCTACAGGCATAAAAGGGATGGCCGAAACGCCCTTATTCATGAACGAGCTTTGTTATGGGCTTGATCTGCGTAACTATGACACCGAACTGTTGCGAAAATCGAAAAAGATTAACCTGCAATGGATATTGGAACTGTATAAAGCGCATCCATACAAAGAAAAATTCTTCGACTCAAAACTGAGTAAGCAGATGAATAATATTGAGATACAGATCGGTTCGGGATTATTTCGCCAGCAGATCATCGACGGTGTGGCTGAAGAAGTAATAAGAGCAACCTGGGAACCCGGCTTAAGTCAATATAAAATAATGCGGAAAAAATATTTGCTGTATCCGTAACCCAATGTGAGCTCAATGATTGTCGTCGCCGGCTGGCTACAACAGCTTAACACCAACATCAGGTAAAAAAATCTTATTTTGTGATTCATTCATCACTTAATTTTAATTGTTTTATGAGATCATTATTTTGCACTTTCGTTATTGCACTCTTTTTAACTATGGGTACAGCTAGCGCTCAAACTGAAAAATCACCACCAGTATCTTCAACACTGGATTCGGTAACAGTAAATGAATTTTTGGGAAAATATGACGCGGGGGATATTGGTATCATTGTAGTTACCTGGGAGCAAAATAAATTAAATAGCACACTTGAAGGTAAGGGCAGTTCGGAACTCACACTTACTACAACACCTGATATCTTTTCTATCGTTAGTTATAGCGGAATTGCTACTTTTATCCGGAACGAACAGAAAAAGATCATCAGAGTCCTTTTAGAAGTACAGGGACAGATATTTGAAGGAACTAAATTGTAAACCATTTACCTGACACTCACTTAAACTGAACTGCTTCTATCGGCATCAACTAAAATACACTCTACACTGCAATAACCCAACCGGTTAAAAAGCTTATTTTCGTGGTTCATCCTTAAAACTTCACTCATGAAAAAATTATTATCTGCCGCTTATATACTGTTGGTATTTTTAACAGCGTGCTCAGACAACAGTACAAAAGAAACTACGAATACAACAGAAAGTACCGACACAAAAAAGGTTGACAGCAGGGAACAGGAAATAAGGGACAGTACAAAAATGCTTGACAAGAAACTTGCAGACCCAAATTCAAATTACTCACCTGACAGTTTAAAATAACCCGGTGGCGTTGTTTCAATAGCTAAAAAAAGGAGCAACTTTCGTTGCTCCTTTTGCAAATACAAAATAAAAGAAGTTATTATTTTTTTGGCATCAGCACGGCGTCAATTACATAAGTAACACCATTGCTTGAAATAACATCGGCTATGGTGATGTTTGCCATTCCACCTTTTGCATCATGCACCATCCATTTGTTGTCTTTGTAATGGATCGTCAATTCTTCTCCCTGTACAGTTTTCACTTTCTGTCCATCTTTTAAATCGGTTGATTTGAAAGCACCGGATACAACATGGTAAGTAAGTATACCGGTAAGGGCAGCTTTGCTTTCGGGTTTCAATAAATTAACTACTGTACCTGCAGGCAATTTTGCAAATGCTTCATTGGTAGGAGCAAATACGGTAAACGGACCTGTGCCTTTTAATGTTTCTACCAGGCCGGCAGCTTTTACTGCGGCTACCAATGTAGTATGATCGGCAGAACCGGCGGCATTGTCTACAATATCTTTTGAAGGCACCATATTGGCACCACCTACCATTACACCGGCCTCTTCAGCTGGTTTCATAGGTTCGGCGGTGGTTGTGAGCGTGCTATCTGTTTTGGATTCTTCCGTTTTTGAATCGTTACAGGCAGCGAATGTTACTGTTGCAAAAGCGGCAATAGCTAACATTGAAAAAAGTTTTGTTTGCATAAATTTTGTTTTAAAAGTTAATGATGCCACATGTACGCAATAAGCTTCTATCTGGTTTGCATTTTATTATCTGATCTGGCATTAAAAAGCCAAATTGTTGGGCTTTTGGGAAACACCTGCACCTTTTAGGCACCGGCACTGTTTATATTTTTCCCCAGAATATTACCGCTTTAGTAAACAAACCTAAATGGCACAACTATTGAATTATTAAGAATAGTTGCAGAAACATGATTACCCTACCCTAATATCCGGTAAAAAAATAAATTTTTTATCACATAAAATTAAATATTATGAAAACGACAATCTTTAATCTTTTTTTCGCCGGTGTACTTTCCGGCCTGGTGTTTACATCGTGCAGCAAGAGTGAAATTGCAGAAATGTCTCAAACTTCAAATGGAGCGTCAAACACCGCTAATACCACCAATGCTGCCAGTGCAGGAAAACCGGCTCCTACAACTGCAGCCATTCTCAACCAGGATCTTAAGATCAGTTACGCCCGTGATAACGGAGTTGATATTACAACTCAATTCAAGGATTTTACTTTTAGATTTAATGGTACTTATCCCTCAGGCCAGGCCCACGTATGGAACGACCTGCTGGCGCAAACGGGAAGCTGGAAGTCGCCTTTAGAAGCTGCAGATTTTACAATTTGGTATCCGACCGACATATTTGATCAGCTGGCTTTTTTAAACAAGGACTGGACAATTATTGAAGGCGGCGCAAGTTCTTTCAGGCTGACTTCAGCTGACGGGGATGAAGTGGATTTTGTAAGTGCTAAATAATTAGATGTTTAGAATTATGGCTAAAATTGTCACCGGCGTACGTAATCGTATGCCGGTGTACTATTTTAGGCTGTTTCATTTTAAAATCACTTACTGCTTAATAACCCGCTGTTTCAAAACAAAGGGTTTAACACGGGTATAAGCATCAACATTTTTATAACCCTGGTAAAAGACCAATGATTCATAATTGGCTCCGGACAGGCCAATAAATTTATCTTTTTCAGACACCGATCTATAGTTAAGATTGGGCATAATAATATACAGGCTGGTCTTTGACTCACCCGTTTTTTTAAGGCTTAATCCTTCTTTCGTAATTGTGATGTTCATTTTCTTTTTGTTCAGATTATTTACCCATTCACCTTCAAAAAATGAAGCATCATCATAGGCTTTGTACTTAATCTCATCTGAAAGCGCAGTATTTGATCGAAAGATAAAATTGGGGTATAGATTATCTCCATTATGTAATAAGAGTACATGCGTAGGGTCTTTAAATTTCAACCGATATTCCTTGCCTTGTATCCACTCGTATTCAGTTTCCGAAGTTTTTGCAAATACAAATGATATCCCTGATCTTGTAAAGATCAAACCGCTTTCAGTCAGCGCTATTTTTGATTGTATCTCACTTTTAGTTCCGGCCATGGATATCCAAACCCCTGATTTAATTGTCGCAGGGGATTGTGTTTGCAGGCCACAGGGCTGGTAAGCTTTTCTTTCAATACTATCACAACCGGCATAGCAATCGTCGTCTCCACCGCAACGCATATCATCAAAACAAAGTTCTCCAAGTCCTACGGCCCATTCATTAGATGAAGTTTTAAAAAGGTGAGCGGTAGCAACATCTCCCCCGTCGGTCAGGGTTTCGCCGGGTTTCAGTTTATCGGCAGTCCTGGTACCTCCTTTTATTTTTTCTGTACCAATGGTAAGGTCGTATTTAAATGTTACAGCAATATCATAGTCATTCCTGATCCTTACTGCCCATAAATAACCTTCGGCATCTTTTGCCGGTCCCCGGTTAAGTACGCTTACTGACAATCCTTTATAGCATTGGTGTTGCATCCATGTTTCCCATTTAACATCTTTAATTTGTGCCTGGCTGTTTGTTTGCTGCAGCAGCAACACGAATGCAACAAGTACAAAGTCTAATAGTTTTTTATTTATCATGCGGGTTAGCTTGGAAGGGGGAAGATAAAAATAATAATTGAAAGATGTTTTTGTGGGCTGTTGATGGAAGACAAGAAAGGGGGAAAAATATTCCGTTCTTTAAATCCGGTTATAAACCGGTAGAAATGGAGAGACATCAAGTGACCCCATAAACTTTACGTTTTAATTTTAATGATTGGGTAAGGGAACACTTGCGCCAGCGGGTGTAAGATGAATTCTCAAAACGCTTACCTACGCCGGCAAAATTTTATTTTAAAATATTATTATCTATAATAGCCATACTCATTTTTTTACCGTCGGCCTTATACTGTACTTTATAAAAGAATGGATACCCTTCCTTATTCCAGGTATGCTCTATGTTTCCATTAGTGTGCAACTTTCTTGTAACCCCGAATCCTTTTTCTGTGAACGCTTTATTTACAGCATCCAGGTATTCTGTCGATAACCGGATGTTATAGTAATAAAATTTATTTTTTTCATTAAAAAAAAGCTCAGCAACCTGGGTTGTCTTTTCATAAAAAACAAACGCATTTCCATTGGTATTGCCCACCTTTTTAGATATCTTTTTTACATCAGTATTACTTTGTATTGTTTTCATTGCTGTTTCATAGGTACCTGGTTCTGCTGCTTTTGATTCAAGCATAGCAAGCGGGTATGTTGTAAAAAGAGGCGAATACTTTTTATCAGTTACTTCATTTTTTAACGTTGGAAGTTCCTCTTTGCTTTTCTCTGCGGGTAAAACTGTTTTACTTTCTTTTATGTCTTTTACGGGAGCCTCCGTTTCTGTCCTGATCAATATATTTTTCAGATCTGTAAAAGCTTTTGCAAGCGTTGCCACATCTTGTACATAAAAGCTGATGTTCAACCTGGGTGTGCCCTGGAAAAGGGATACCTTATTTTGTTCTGTTGAGATCCTGGCATCCTTAATAAACAATGTACGGTTACAACCTTTTGCACTCCCGGTTATCATAATTTCACCTTTTGATGTGATCTGTATGTTTTCTATACCAAAACAGGGCAAATCATACATACCACCAAGAAATTGTTGCCCGACAAGTTGTTTCTTTAGTATTGATTCAATTTTATCAAAATTACCTGGTTGCGCGTCTGTTGAATTTACAAATAACAAACACAGGATCAGGATGAGCAGGTTTTTCATACGTTGAGTTTAGCATGTAAAATAGGGCTTATTATGTTACGCCCCGCCAATGAGAAGGTTGGGGGCGTTTTTTTGGACGAATATTGATGATCTCGTATGACCATTTAAGGTGGCGGATGTTTATTTGACACAGCATCCTGTTGAAAGGGCGGTGCTATGCATGGGCTTCGGCAACCTTAATTTTGTGTTTTCATTTTTAAGAATCCGGTTACAAACCGATAGACCTGCCTGCCGGCAGGCAGAATTGAAGAGGCATCAAGTGATCCCATAAACTTTACGTTTTAATTTTAATGATTCGGGGAGGGACTTTTAATTTATTTAAACTATAAATGAGCGTTTAGTAAAAAATGTAAGCTACTGCAATGTGGTATTCATAATAATTTATTATTTAGTTTGTAAGCCGTACTTTTAATTTACATTATAAAACTGCTTGTATGATAAAACGACTTTTGTTAGTATGCAGCCTGTTGTATACCGGGCTTGTTAATGCACAGGACAAACCCATTGCTTTTACCGGAGCCCTTATCTACCCAATTGCCGGCCCTCCAATAGAAGGCGGCGTGCTGGTTGTACAAAAAGGAAAAATTGTGAGCGTAGGTGCTGCAGGCAGCAACATACCTGCCGGTGCCGTAGTGATAGATGCTACCGGTAAAGTAATTATGCCCGGTTTGGTAGACAGCCACTCTCACCTTGGTGGCCCACAGGGAGGTGATGCCTCTGCAGCATTAAATCCGGATGCAAGAGCAATGGATGCGGTGAACCCAACAAGCGATGGTTTTAAAAAAGCACTGGCAGGTGGTATTACTACCATAAATGTAATGCCCGGCAGCGGCCACCTCATGAGTGGACAAACCATCTACATAAAAATGCGTGAAGGAAAAATAATTGAAGATCTTTTAATTATAAATGAAAAAGGTTTGTATGGTGGATTAAAAATGGCCAATGGAACAAACCCCATGCGTAGCACACCAGGCGCCTTCCCCGGCACCAGGGCTAAAAGTGCAGCTATGGTAAGAGAACTTTTTGTTAAGGCGCAGGAATACAAAAAGAAAATTGATAAAGCCGGTAAAGACGAATCCAAAATGCCCGAACGTGATTTGCGTATGGAGAGTTTAGTAGAAGTACTAAACGGAAAACGGGTGGTACATTTTCACACACATAAAGCAAATGACGTACTTACTGCCATAAGACTTGGCCAGGAGTTTGGATTTAAACCGGTACTGCACCATGTATCTGAGGGATGGAAAGTAGCAAATGAAATTGCAGCAGCAGGCCTTGCATCTTCCATTATAACCATTGATGCCCCTGGTGGTAAAATGGAAGCCATGAATGTATCGCTCAATACCGGTGCTGCATTGGAGAAAGCCGGTGCTGCTGTAGGCTTTCATACAGATGATGGTATTACCGATTCGAGATTTTTTATACGCTCGGCAGCATTAATGGTAAGAGCAGGAATGAGCCGGGCAAAAGCATTGGAAGGCCTCACACTTGCAGGTGCAAAAATGCTGGATCTGGGTACCCGTGTCGGTTCGCTGGAAAAAGATAAGGAAGCAGATTTCATAATCCTCAGCGGTGATCCTTTCAGCATTTATACCAGAGTAGAGCAAACCTGGGTAGAGGGTATTTTGCGTTGGGATATCAGCAAACCTGCCGACAAAGCATTCTTAACCGGTGGTTATGATGTGTACTCTCCCATCAGGGGTGAATTTCATCATCATGGAGACGATGAGCAATAAAATATCTGTAGCCTTTCATCAATTAAAATTATTTAAATGAAAAAAATATTCCTCATCATTTTATTAATTCCGGCAGCCCTTGCCTTAAAAGCTCAAACAGCTATTAAAGCAGAAATGATTTACACGGTATCCGGAACAGCTATCCGTAATGGAGTGGTACTGGTAAAAAATGGCAAGATTGAAAATATTGGAGCCGGCCTTGCTATACCTTCCGGGTATAAAGTTTACGAAACCAAAATACTTACTCCAGGCCTGGTAGATGCCCGTTCGCTTGTTGGTATATCGGGTGCATTAAATATCCCAACAGATCAGGATCAGTTAGAAAAATCTGGCCCCATACAACCAGACCTGCGGGCAATTGATGCCTATAACCCCGAGGAAACTTTGGTGAAAGTTATTAGAGATTATGGTGTTACTACCATACATACCGGTCATGGTATAGGCGCTTTGGTTAGCGGACAAACCATGATTGCCAA
>JANOUJ010000008.1:0-5256 GCA_031416815.1 Chitinophagaceae bacterium | reverse complement strand
GAACGATCCATATACTAACCAACGCTTTTTTGTTCCAAACCAAAGCAGTTCCAACAACCCGGGTAATACCTACACCCTGAACTTTACTAATAATAATCCCGACCTGGAACCCGAAAGGCAGTCTACCTACGAAGTAGGAACAGAATTGAGGTTTTTAAATGGCAGGATAACATTGGATGCTGCGTATTACAATACACTTTGCACCAATCAGATCATGCAGGGTTTTAGGGCCAGCTATGCTACAACTGCTGTGTTAAATACATCAAACGCTGCATCCTTACGCAACGAAGGAATAGAATTGACTTTAAATGTTACACCCGTTAAAAAGAAGAATTTTAATTGGAACATCAATTTTAATTTTACCCATAATTGGAGTAAGATCCTGAGTCTTCCCGATGCCATAGGACCGTTAAATGACTTTTATAATTCAGACACTTATATTTCGAACGTGAGAGCAGGGTTAGTAAGGGGTTTTTCAACCGGAACCATCACTGGATCCACCTATCAACGTAACCAGAAAGGGCAAATATTAATATCTGCGGCTAACGGTTTGCCATTAGTTAACGGTGGCAACCAGGTTATTGCCGATAGAAACCCTGACTTTACTTTGGGAACCCTGAATAACTTCAGATATAAAAACTGGACCTTAAGCTTTTTATGGGATTTAAAAGTTGGTGGAGATATTTATAACGGTACAGATCAGGTATTAACAGTTATCGGCAAAAGTGCCAGGACTGCAAACCGAAATAATGCTATTGTAGTGGACGGCGTACTAAACGATGGGTTACAAAATACTGCAAACCCTACAAAAAACACCATCGTAATAATTCCAAATTTTTTAAGTACTTATTACACCACTATGCCGGACGAGGAGTTTATTGAAAAAGACGTTAACTGGTTAAGGTTACGGGATGTTACATTAAATTACAGGCTGCCGGAAAAGCTTACAAAGCGTGTTAAATACTTAAAAGCTATGAGCCTTTTTATTACGGGCAGCGATCTTTTTCTATCAACCAATTACAGAGGTGCTGATCCATCTATTAATGCCAATAACCCCGGTACATTGGGCGTAGGCGGCTATGGTATGGATTTAGGTAATACGCCTACCCCGCTTGGTATTAGTTTTGGTTTAAAAGCCAGCTTTTAATGATCAACTATAAAGTAAATTTTAAAATTTTTTGTATGAAAAATAAAATGATAAAACCAATATTTTTTCTTGGGCTGCTGTGCATCGTTTTTGCATTGTCCTGTAAGAAAAAAATTGACGACGCCTATTTAAACCCCAACGCACCGCTTGTGGTACCTATTGAAAGTATTTTACCCGGTGTAATCGGTGGATTTACAGCTTTCTTTTCATCCAATGGAACAGGATTTGGTGTGCAGGCCGATGCGATTTTGCTGGGCCGCTACATACAATACTGGGGCACACAAACCAATGGCGAGTTGTACGGCCAGATGGGTTTCCCTGGCAGCCCGCCGACTGCCAGTGATAATACCGGTGGCCTCTGGGGTGCCGTATACTATGGCCATGGTGGAAATGTAAACCGCATCATCCAATGGGGTGCCGAGCAGCAAAAATGGGATTATGTAGGTGTTGGCTGGGCTATTAGAGCATGGGGCTGGCTGGAACTCACGAATTGCTATGGAGAAGCCATTTTAAAAGAAGCTTTTGATGTAACAAAATCGCAGTTCAAGTATGATACCCAACCTGAGTTTTACGATAGTTGCCGGGTTATCTGTCATCGTTCATTATCTTTTTTAAACAGAACAGATGGGGCAGCAAGCCAGGCAAATCTTGCCATCGGTGATGCTTTTTTTTACAATGGT
Source organism: Chitinophagaceae bacterium (assembly GCA_031416815.1). Taxonomy (GTDB): domain Bacteria; phylum Bacteroidota; class Bacteroidia; order Chitinophagales; family Chitinophagaceae; genus Ferruginibacter. Next base: position 3,429 of record JANOUJ010000008.1, on the reverse strand, counting down.
GATGTAAACAAATGGAAAAAATTTGTTTATGGTATACTGGCCCGCTCTTTTATAAACCTTAGCGGTAAATCTGAGTTTATTGCAAAAGGTTATGCAGATTCAGCTATTTTATATGCAAACCTCTCGTTGGCTACAAACGCCGATAATGCATCGGTTAAAGTATCAGGTGGGAGCGTATCAGCAACAAATAATTTTTTCGGCCCTTTCAGGGGTAATATTGGGGCAATCAGGCAATCAGTCTACATTGCAGACCTTATGTCGGGAGCAAACCCCCAGGCTTTTACAGGGGTTCCCGATCCAAGAAGGTATTACATGCTTCGTGAAAACCTGAATGGCACTTTTAAAGGATTTACACCTTGGTTGGGTGCCACAGGGGTTTCTGCCAATGATTACCCAAAAAATTTCTTTGGTCATCCAACTCCTACTACTACACTTGCCTGCCCTAATTCGCCTGCGTGTACAATTGACAGCAGCCGCTATCTTTATCAAAATACAAGTCCGTGGCCAATGATGACGGCTTCTGAAATACAATTTATTATTGCTGAAGCTGCTTATCTTAAAGGAGATAAACCATTGGCGCTATCGGCTTATGCAAATGGCATCGGTTTGAATTTCGATATGATTACAACCACCTATCCGCAAAATGTTCCAACAGTATTTGCCATTACTCCAGCTAATAAAGCTACTTATCTTGCTGGTGTAATTCCTGGCGTTGCTGGCAATTTAACCCTGTCGCAGATTATGTTACAGAAGTATATTGCATTATATGGCTGGGGTGTACAGCAAACGTGGACTGATATGCGTAAGTATCATTACACAGATATTGACCCTGCAACCGGTAACCAGGTATATGCAAACTTTGCCCCTCCTGCGGGTACAAACCTGATCTCAACCAACAATGGTAATTTGGTATACAGGGCCAGGCCAAGATATAATTCAGAATACCTGTATAATATTCCTGAATTAACAAGATTAGGCGCATTGAATTTAGATTACAACACTTACAGACCCTGGTTTGCTATACCTTAATCTCTAAAAAAACAGAAAATGACAAATAAATATAAAACACTCATAACGGCGGCCATAAGTATCCTGGTAATTAATTCATGCTATGAAAAGAATACATCATTAACAATACTACAGGCAAATCCTGCCAATAACATAGCATACGTTAAGTTTATCAATACCTACACAGCCCCTAACCCTACAACGGTTTCACCGGCAGCGGGGCCATCTGTAAATGTTTATGTAAATGGCGCTAAAATAAATGCAGCACCTTTGGCATACGGCAATTCTTTTCCCTTATCACCTGCCTATACCGCTGTTAAACCAGGTTTGGCTATAAATATTAAAGTGATATTGAACCGAACAAACAATACAGCGGTGGTAGGTGATACCATCAGCAATAAGAATTACGACCTTGGTATAAACAGCTACACAACTTTTTATATAGCTGATACAACACCCAACCCTACTCCTTTCAATCCATATGTAGTGCCCATACAGGAACTGGTTAATGATGCACCCGTTGGTTTTTTTAGGGCCAGGTTTGTGAATATGATTCCGAGTAATGATACCCTGGAAGTATTTTCAAGAAGGTTAAATGGGGTGATCTTTAGCGGGCAGCTTTATAAAAATGCTACGCCAATGGTTGAACTTCCAACATTTGCAACAAGTGATACACTTCAGTTAAGAAGAGTAAGCGCCCCAGCTACTGTGCTTGCTACCCTTAACGGGTTCACTCCTACTTCTGCAAGAGTGTATACAGTTTACTGTATCGGGAACATAACAGGCACACCACGTACACGGGTTTTAACTTCTTTTACCAACAGGTAATTAATATGATTGAAATATAAAAAAAGCTTTCCGATTGGAAAGCTTTTTTTATAACAACATTTTTCTCCTATCCAAAGAATAAATAACAAACCACAATACTGGTGATGATGCCCACCAAATCGGCCAGCAACATCGCTCCAATGGTATACCTTGTATTTTTAACAGCTATTGCGCCATAATAAACGGCTATCACATAAAAAGTGGTATCGCTGCTTCCCTGTAATACACAGGCAAGTCGCCCTGCAAAAGAATCGGGTTCAAAAGTACGCATCGTGTCTACCATCATCCCCCGGGCCCCGCTCCCACTCATGGGTTTAATAAGTGCAGTTGGTAATCCGTCTACAAACCTTGTGTCTGCACCAAATGCTGCAAACATGGTTTTTATACCTTCGATGACCACATCAAAAGTTCCGCTGGTACGTAAAAGCGAAATGGCTACCAGCATACCTACCAAATATGGAATAATTTTTACTGCTACTTCAAACCCACCTTTAGCACCTTCAATAAATGCGTCAAAAACATTTATCTTTTTATACAATCCGCCTAAAACAATAATAAAGAAAATAAGCAGGATTATTCCTGTACTTAACTGCTCACTAAAAATATTAACGCCAACTGTGTTTAAGCTACTGATGAATAATACCAGTAAAGCTATAAGGGCCGAGATGCCTAATATCCAGCCCAATACTACGGGCTGCAGTAGTTTAATTTTTTGTTTAAAGGCAACGATCAGTAAAGCTGCCATAGTAGCCACAAAAGTTGCGACTAAACAAGGAATGAAGATGTCTGTTGGGTTGGCAGCCTTGGTGCCATTGATGCCAACTGTAACAGCCCTTACGGCGATGACTGACGTAGGTATCAGTGCGAGGCCCGCAGCATGCAAACATAAGAACATGATCTGTGCATTGCTGGCTGTATCTTTCTTAGGATTTAGTTCCTGTAAACTTTCCATAGCCTTTATCCCAAATGGTGTGGCGGCATTATCCAAGCCAAGCATATTGGCGCTGAAATTCATCATAATATGCCCATGCGCAGGATGCCCTTTTGGTACTTCAGGAAACAGTTTGGAAAAAAATGGCCCCACGATCCTTGATAAAAAACGAATGCCTCCTGCCCTCTCTGCAATACTCATAAAACCCATGAACAAAGCCATTATACCAATTAAACCTATGCAAATGTTAACAGCCGTAGTGCAGGTTGCTATCACACCATCCATAGCCTTTTGCTTCCGGCCAATTATATAGTTAGGCTCAACAATCCTGGCGGCGGCAAATTTTGATTGTAATTTAAGGGCACTATCGTTTGATAAACCGTTCGCAACGATATATTTAGTTTCCTTATCAGTTTCCTTCTGCAAAACATAACCATAGTCTTTCATTTCTTTTGAAAGAGCTGATGTAGATGTGCTGTCCAAAATTGACACGAATTTGTAGTCATCTTTGGATGAACCCGTAACCATGCGGCCAAATATATCATCCCGGCTATTGTTGAAAGTAAAATGATAACCTGCCACCAATAAAGCTATAATGATAAATGCCGACCAGATTCTGCTTAAAGCCATAGTAAAAAATTAAGAATTGAAAATTAAGAATT
>JANOUJ010000007.1:0-3322 GCA_031416815.1 Chitinophagaceae bacterium | reverse complement strand
CTCAAGGCTATCGTGTGTAAGTGCTGTAAACTTTTTTACGCAGGGTATATCTTCTACAAAAAGAGCGGCCTTTACTTTGCAGGTTGTATCCAGCAAAACACCATCATAACTTAGCGCTACCCAATTATTGGTTTCAGCATTGGCCAAAATTTTATTTTCAAAATAATAAGGCGGGCGGGAGAATCCGTGAGCTATAAAACGGCTCCAGGCAACTGTATCTTTTTTAAGATCGTATGCAAGTATGCAGCCAAAATTGTAAATAGCGGTGCCGTAAAGCATTCCGTTTTTTATAAATGGTTTTGTGGCCAGCGGGCCAAAGGGAAGTACTTTAATTAATTTTCCATTAGCCAGGCTGAACTGTGCTGCCTGATGTACTTCTTTTTTGGATATGCCGGCATAAATGATACTGTCCTGCACAAATACCGGTATAGAAGACTTATAATTGGTTTCAACAGACCATTTGAGCGACCCATCTTTTTTATTGTAAGCATACAGGTGATAATCGTTGGCATTAAAAATTACCAGGCTATCATGAATGGTTACAGAAGAGTAAAAACTACTCATTTGCTCTTTGGTAAAAACCTGTTGAGAGCGGAAGAACTCTTTTTGGGAAAATGCTGTTGCTGTAATAAACAGCAGGATAATGTTTATAAAAAAAAATTTTACGGACTTAGGTTTCATAATTTAGTTGGGTTGTCAGTACTTCAAATTATGCAAAAAATTAAGGGTAGCATTTTTTTAGTGCTGCAAAAATCTAAAAACCTTTGTTAAAGATGATGTACATATAAAAAAAGCTATGCTCTTATTTGGCTTGTAAGCTACAAATCAAGGCTTGCTGCTTAATGTACTAATGATTTTCTATAATAGGTATAGCCATCACAGGTAAATTCGCTTTTATCTTTACTCATAAGAAAGATTGAATTACCTGAGGAAAAGACCGTCTGTTTTTGCTGAGAGTATTTGTAGTTACTCGCTGTCCAGGTGTTACCTCCCTTGTGTTTTATATCCTGGAACTTATAATTATAGTGAGCTGCACTTTCAGGCCACCCACTGCCACCTACATTAAATATCATTGCTTTACTGCCTTCGGCAAATACAGCTGTGCCGCTGATACTAAGACGCATCCCATCATTACGCTCCCAGGTCCCATCCATATCCTTGGCATCAAAAGTTTGAGCCTGCAGGTTGCTAAAACTACTTATTGCTAAAAAAAATACAAAAACTGTTACGTAGTTAAGTATTCGGTTTATTGTTCTCATGATTTTATATTTAGATTGTTTTAAAGATTTGTAAATTGAAAATGCTTAACACAAACACCAGATAATGTTACCGCATGTAACGGGCATTTAATCTTACTCGGTTAATGCCCCCTTCCAGCTTCCAGCGGGGGTGTATTTATTCTCTGGATAATTTTTTGCGTGTGCTTCAAACTGTTTTGTTGCTGCCGCAAAATTCTTTGCAATGCTGCACCAGTAAATGGTTACCGGGCATGTGTCCTTTTTCTCTCTCTTAATTCTTACGCCACTGTAATACAGAATCACCTGATTAGGTTCTACTACCTTTAGCGTGCTTTGATTATAATCAGCGTATTCCTTGTAAAACAGTTTGCCAACTTCAGTTCTATATGTGCCTATTCCCTTCGCATCAACATCTACCTCTTTGTTGTATCGCAATTCTGCACAACCACCTTTAACGGTATATCCAATGAGAAAACATTTTACCTGGGTCTGGGCATTGGCTGTAGTAAATATGAATATAAAACCAAGAATCAAAAAAGTAGTAAGGGATAAATTTTTCATATTATGGGGTTTAAGTAAATAAATTGATAAAAATTATTTGTTCAGTAATTGTTTCTTTGCAGCATCAAATTCTTCTTTGGTAATGGTACCGGCATCCAGTAATACTTTTAATTTATTTATCTCATCGGCTATGGATAAATTAGTATTGCTGCTTTTGTTGTTGTCTTTTGAAGCCAGTTTCGCCGATTGGTCAACTCCTTTGAGTAGTTTGGGGATCGAATATTTTTTTGTTACCGGGAATTTAAAATCATTTAAACCCTGCAAATTTATTACCCAATCGCCGTTCTCCTTTGTAAAAAAATAACCATAAGGTTGAAATGAGAGGGTGAAATGTTTTACCTGGTTAAGATCATTGGTATTTACCAGGTATAAGTTATCAGTGACTGTATAGATCAGGAATTTCTCATCAGGCGTAAGCTCTAAAGAAGGGTAAAGGGGGTATAAATCATTCTGATTAATAAGGCCATGTGCAGAAGCATAGGTTTTACCTGTTATAAAATTATAGGGGGCAAATATCTTTTTATTCATTGCTGCACGCAGATTAGCAGTAAATGCTGGGTCATCTAACTTATAATCCGCACCATTCATTTTTCCAATCTTACCCATTTTGCTCGTAAAGAACAGGTCGCCATTTCTCCGCATTGCTATCCCCGTTAATTCATTTACCATTGCATCGGCATTATAATATTTTTCCTCCCTTGCTATCTGAAGCATAGAGCTGGCATACCTTGTACCATCGCCCGCAAATAATCCCTCATCTAAAGAATTTCCCCAAAAAAGATTTATAAAACTGCCTTCTTTTTCATATAAATAGTGGTTTTTGCCTTGGCCGATGAAAATTGACTCGGCGAAATCACTTTCACGTTTAAATTTTTTTGCTTTGTTATTGATCAGGAATTTTTTTTCCTTATCAAGTCCCGACATACCAGAGCCTTCATAAGCTTCCCCTCTTTTATCATCTGGACCAAAAGCGTCCTTACCGGTATAATAAAATTTTCCGCCCGCTTGAAAATAGTATATAACAGGTACATTATTTTTAGCAAAGCGGGTATTATTGATTGAAAGAGGGTAGTCACAGGCATATTTTTCTCCCAATTTCGTATATATTATTTCACCTGTCTCTGTATCTATTAGGTAACCGCATTTTTTCAGGCAGTCACCGCACTTAACCTTTGAAATCGCATCGGGATTTACGTAAATGTAAAAAGCCTTATCATCGGGTGAAATCAGTATTGATGAATAACCAAACCGCATATCCTTGCTTTTATAGTATTCGCCATCATGTCTCTTATCTACTACCATTAAATTTTTGACAATGCTTTTTTGAACGTTGAAATATTTTAATATCCCATTTTCAACACGCAGCGTAGCACCATTAATAAAGTCATAACGGTACATTGGGGTTATTGCCTGGTTTGGTTCCATACCCAGATAAGCATCTATTAAAGCGCCTGTAAGGGCAGGATCTTTTTCGGCATATAAAAGTTCATTACTGAGGTTGGCTAATTTTTTATACTCTTCTC
>JANOUJ010000006.1:0-3042 GCA_031416815.1 Chitinophagaceae bacterium | reverse complement strand
CGTGTACTTTATTAATGTACCAGCCCTTATTTGTTTGTAGTTTGATGTATATGGTTTGAGGTTTAGATGCAGGTTCTTTTTGTACAATAAAATTTTGCCTTATACCTTCTTTGCTGTTTATATATTCGGTGGCAAAATTTGAATTGTTGAAAACAATTTTGTTATTACCTATTATAGGCAGATCATTTTCACCAGGTTGCGTAATTAATTTTTTATCAGCATAAATACCCAGGAGTTCCATCTTTAATATCCAGTCCTGTTCTTCATTACGGTGTTGCAGGGTAAAACTGTTATAATTAAAAGACGTCCTTAGTTGTTGTTGACGGTTTGGCGCAGCATACATTCCTGTTTTATCATCTTTACTTATTTCATACTCACTTGCTTCAATATTTTTTACTACATCAGCATACCAATTGCTTTGTTTTAAGGCAGCCGTGTCTATATCTTTATTTTTTTTATTGATTTCCCAAAAAGGGGTAACAGCTGCTGTGATTTTTTTATTTGGATGACTTGTTTTTGCAAAATTTAAAACCGGGATTGGTAATTTTGATTTGTGTAAAGGTGTAATATCACATATAATGAGCGAAATGAAAATATAGATTGCAGACAAAAATAACTTCGGGTACATAAACTTATATTAAGTAAAGTAAACCAGGTGCCTTTAATTCCCAGTCTTTCAAAAAACCTTAATTGCTATAAATTTAGTCAATTAAGTTAAAATTGATAACTGTTTGAAGACTTATATTTGTTTCCATTATTTTGCAGTGCATGACCAATTTAATTCCCATATTTCCCTTATCCATTGTAGTTTATCCCGGAGAGCAGCTTAACCTGCACATTTTTGAGCCCCGTTACAGGCAATTAGTAAATGAATGTGTTGCAACAAAAAAGCCGCTTGGCATACCCGCCGTTATTAATGATAAGATAAGCGAAATGGGTACGCTGGTGCAGGTAAAAGAAATAAGCCAGGTTTATGAAGACGGAAAAATGGATATTAAAACCGAGGGACTGCAGGTTTTCAGGGTGTTGGAAATTATCAATGAATTGCCCGATAAATTATATAGTGGCGCCATTGTAAATTATCCTGATAACAATGAAAAAGGTAACCGCATTTTAATGAATGGGATTGTAAAGGGAATTAAAGAGCTGCATAAATTGCTTAAAATTGAAAAGAAATTTGTAAAGCCGGATGATGAGTTGTGGAGTTATGATGTGGCCCATCATGCCGGCATGTCGTTGCAGGAGGAATACGAGTTGTTGGAATTACTGGAGGAATTACAGCGGCAGGAATATTTAAAAAGGCATCTTACAAAAGTTATCCCGGTGTTGGCAGAAATGGAAATACTGAAAGAAAAAGTAAAACTGAACGGACATTTTAAAAATTTGAAGGGGTTGAATTGAGATATGGTTTAGATGAGTTAGAAAGTTTAGATGGTTTAGTTTAGCAGGTTGCTAAACTTCCCTAAACTTCCCTAAACTTTCTAAACCTCTAAACTAATTTGTATGACAAAAACCATTTGCTTTGATTTTGGGAATACGCGGCTTAAAGCGGCCATTTTCGAAAATGATAATTTTTCAGAAGAGATCATTTTGCCCAATGACGAAACAACAGCGATCGAAAAACTGTTAGAAGATCATGCGCCGCAAAAAACAATTTTATCTTCTGTGATTGAACACAATGTTGAAATTGAAAACCTGCTTGCAGCAAGAACTAAATTTCATAAACTCTCCCATCTTACCAACGCAAATTTTACTACCCCTGTTGGTAAGCCCGAAACCATTGGTGCCGACAGGCTGGCTCTTTCAGCAGCCGCAGTTCATTTTTATCCCGGTAAGAATAACCTGGTGGTTGCATTGGGTAGCTGCATCACCTATAATTTTATAAACCAGTATCACGAATTTATCGGCGGTAGCATTTCTCCCGGTATGGAAATGCGTTTTAAAGCCATGCAGGTTTTTACTGCAAAATTGCCTTTGGTGCAAAAGGATTGGAATTTTCCTATAATTGGGTACGATACTAAAACAAATTTGCAAAGCGGTGTGATAGCCGGAATTACATATGAAATTGATGGATTTATTGATGAATATGCCCGAAAATACGGCAACTTTAACGCTGTTTTAACCGGTGGTGATACAAGCTATTTTGCTGGTCAACTTAAAAACAAGATATTTGCCGACCCTTATTTCTTATTTAAAGGATTATATGCACTCAGCGAAACTAACAACGGCTAAAATTTTAATGGTACTTTTTGGGGCTTGTTGCTTGCAAATGAGTGCAAAAGCTCAGGAAAATTCTCCTTATTCCAGGTACGGCATCGGAGATCTTACTCCCAATCATAATGTTTTCACACGTGGAATGGGCGGTATTTCAGCAGGCGTGGCAGATTTTATTAGCTTCAATACGCAGAAACTCCCCAATAGCAACAGTATAAATTTTACAAACCCTGCATCGCTTTCTACCATACGCAATACCATTTTTGATGTGGGTTTAGAAGTGGATTACCGGATATTAAAAAGTACCAATCCCGCAAAAAAATTTACATCTGCAAATACTTATGTTTCTTATTTGCAACTTGCTTTTCCTTTAACTACCCCCAAAATGGCTAAAAAGGGTATGAGTTGGGGCATGAGCGTAGGGCTAAAACCTGTTTCTAAAATAAATTATAAAATTGAGAAGAATGGCCGCCTTACCGGCATCGACAGTTTAAACACTTTGTATGAAGGTAGCGGCGGCGTTAACCAGGCACATGTGGGAACAGGCCTTAAGTTTAAAAACTTCAGCATTGGTTTAAATGCCGGGTATATGTTTGGCAGCAAAGATTATAGCACGAAGCTTAGTTTGATAAACGACACTACTTATTATTATTTGTCCAATTCTGAAAACAAAACCACTTTTGGCGGCTTTTTTATTAACGGTGGTATACAGTACGATATTCCGTTGGCAAAAGATGCCAAAAATAATGTTACAAAAAACCTGAGGATCGGCGCTTATGGAAATCTGCAGCAAAATTTAAATGCCAGTAATGATTTGACCAGGGAAAT
>JANOUJ010000005.1:0-4152 GCA_031416815.1 Chitinophagaceae bacterium | reverse complement strand
TTTTATTGGCTATACCGATCCATTGGTTCCTTTACGCCAATCGCCCAATTACAGCAAAGGAATTATTTACACAAAGCCTGAAGAAAATCTGGCACATTATGTAGATGTGTTGCGCAACCAGGAACAATGTGCTTATGTTTTAATTGTAGCCCATTTGGGATTATCGCAGCAAATTCATTTGGCAAATGCCGAAGAATGTAAAGGGGTAGATTATATTCTTGGAGGCGATACACATGAAAGAGTAAGAAAACCGATTCAATGCAAATACAGTAAAGTGGTGGAGCCGGGGGCCTTTGGTTCTTTTGTGGGAAAACTCAATCTTACCATACAAACGGGTAAAGTAATTAAAGACGAATACGAACTGGTTGAAATAACAGCAGATAAATTCAAACCCTCAACAGAAATTACCGCTTTAATTAAAGAAAATGAAGAGCCGTTTAAAAAGGATATGCATACCATTGCAGGGTATAGTACCCTTCCTTTGTACCGGTATTTTGTGGTAGAAAATCCGATTGATACCATGATACTGGATGCATTGAAATGGAAGGTGCCCGATATGGATATTGTTTTATCAAATGGATTTCGGTTTCGTCCGCCACGTACCACACCCGATCATACCGGCAATATCCCCATCACCAACGGATATATCTACGACATGTTCCCGGTGGATAGTACGGTAAGAACCGGTACAGTAACCGGTAAACAAATTAAAGAGTGGCTGGAAAAAGAGCTGCACAATGTTTTTGCCAAAGATGCATCGGAACGTTTTGGAGGCTGGGTTATAAAATTTAAAGGAATGAAAATAACCTTTAATGCTTTTGCAGAAAAAGGTAAAAGGGTGCAGGCAATAACTGTAGCAAATACCCCGCTTGATCCCGATAAAATGTATAAGATTTGTGCCTGCGAACGGGATGGCGACCCCAGTGATATGCTTTGCCGGATGAGGAATGTAGCCAATGCAAAAAATACGCAGCATACTTTACATTCTGTAATGAGCGATTACCTGGCAGCCAATTCGCCGGTTACACCAACGCCGCCTGAAAGTGCCGATATACTGGATGCACCACAAACTTTACTTACACAGGTTACCGGAGTAGATTATAAGTTTCGGTAAATTGCAGGATGAATGTAGATAGCCTCTCACATATTTTTGAACCTGCGCTGCTGCAAGAAATTCAGCAGTTCGGCATCCTGCAGCAATTTAAAGAAGGAGACCTGATCATGGATTACGGAAAGTACATCCGCATGATGCCCATTGTTTTAAGCGGAACAATAAAAGTATATCGTTTAGATGATGATGGGCATGAAATATTATTGTATTATTTATCCAGCAGCGAAAGTTGCTCTATGGCTTACAGTTGCTGTATTGAAGCAAAGAAGAGCGAAGTAAAAGCCATAGCAGAAGATGATGTGGAGCTGATTGGCATACCCCATATTAAATTAGACGAATGGCTTTGTAAATATCCAGGCTGGAAAAATTACATTATGCGTAGTTTTGACGAACGCTTTATTGAACTATTAAAATCAATTGAAAGTATTGCTTTTCATAAACTAGATCAACGGCTGGTAGAATACCTGAAGGAAAAGCAACGTATTACCGGTTCTTCTGTAATAAAAGCATCGCATAGTTTAATTGCCGATGAGCTGGCAACCTCCAGGGTTGTAATTTCCAGGCTATTAAAACAACTTGAAAATAATAAACAGGTAATTTTATACCGTAACGAAATAAAAATATTGACTTCATTGCAGATGTGATTTATTTGATCGTTGTTTATAAGCGATTCAATTTATTATAGAGATTTTCGGTTTACATAAAAGAAGTGTTGCGAAGGCTGTAGATAATTACAAATATTTAGTAGTAAAACAACTACAATAAATTGTAGCTGTTGCATTTAAATTTGCGTCGGCTTATTAAATTTTGAGGACCCCGGGGGCAATAATTTTTACATTATAATAATTAGTTGTATCCTACATACGTTAATAAGGTGTTACCAGTCCTGATTATGTTTAAGCCTGATTCAAAATGTCTAATAAAAATTTATTTAAGCAGAAAAGCGGGATTGATCTGGCGGGTTACCAGGGTAAATCGGCCTCTGTTTTAAACAGGCACCAACTGTTTGGTCTGTTGGCTTTTGTCATTCTGGCAGCTTTATTTGCTTCACTTATTTATCAGCAGTACCGCATCATTAAGCAAGAACAAAAAAAGGAAGGTTTTGCAGTTGCCGCAAATGCAAAAGAAAAACTTCAACAGGTACTCGCAAATAGTTTATCAGCTACCAGGATACTTTCTTTTTTTATTGACCATAACGGGACGGTAAAAAATTTCGATTCGTTAGCGGCGCAGATACTAAGTACCAATAAAGGAATAGATGCTTTGGAATTGGTGCCAGGCGGAATTATACAGCATGTTTATCCTTTACAGGGAAATGAAAATGTTTTAGGGTACAATATTTTAAAGGATTCAACCAGGAACAAAGAAGCCTTTAGGGCAATTGAAAAAAATGAATTGTTTTTTTCAGGGCCATTCGACTTAAAGCAGGGCGGTTTTGGAATTGTGGGAAGGCTACCTGTTTTCAGGAAAGGGACGTTCTGGGGATTTTCTGCTGTAGTTATTAAGATGAATACCTTATTAAAAACTGCAGGTATAGAAAGCACAGGAAAAGGTGGCTACTATTTTCAACTTTCAAAAATTAACCCCAGTACCGGGAAGAATGAGTTTTTTATTGCGAATGCAACTAAGCCATTAAAGGACTTTGCAATTCAGCTGGCAATACCTGTGGGCGATTGGAAACTATCTGTAGAGCCCGTGGTGGCAAATAAGGGACTTGCTAATATTTTAATGCTAGGACTGATAGGTTTTATGGTTTCTGTTTTCGGCGGCATATTTGTAACAACTATTTTACGAAGGCCCGAAAAACTGGAGCGGCTTGTTAAAGAACGTACCAGGGAATTGAAAAGAAGCGAAAAAAAATACCGGTCGCTTATTGAAAGAGTTTCGGATGCGTTTGTGGCACTTGATGTAAACTGGGTTTACACATACGTAAATGAAAAAGCCGGAGAGCAGTTGATGAGAAAGCCTGAAAGCCTGGTGGGAAAAAACATCTGGGATGAATTTCCTGAAGCGTCCAATCAACCTTTTTACCAGGCATATCATACCGCCATGGAAACACAGGAGTACCAGTACCTGGAAGAACATTACTCTCCTCTTAATAAATGGTTCGAAAATCATGTCTATCCTTCCAATGACGGGTTAACCATTTTTTTTAAGGATGTTACTGAGATCAAGCAGATTACCCTTGCATTAAAAAATAACGAAGAAAAATATCGCTCACTCATTGAGCAGGCTTCGGATGGCATTGTAATTACAGATCTGGAGGGCATCATCATTGAAGTGAATAACAGTGTTATAAAAATGTTTGATTACAATGAAGAAGAATTAATCGGCTCTTATATTGGCGGGTATTTACCCGAAACGGATATGGAGTTAACGCCATTAAGAATAAATGAACTACTGCGTGGCAAAAGTCTTCTAAGTGAAAGAAGGTTGGTAAAAAGAGACGGAACGGTTATAGATGTTGAGATAAATTCCAAGATGGCCAGTTCTCATACTTTAATCGGTTTTATCAGGGATATTACCGAACGAAAGAAACATGAAAGTACACTGCAGCACCAGGCGAGGTTGCTTGAGAGCGTTTCAGATGCTATCACTTCTTTAGATATGAATCGCTGTATTGTAAGCTGGAATAAAGCCAGTGAAGATTTATACGGATTTACTGCCAATGAGGTAATTGGAAAACGAATACCGGAGTTGATAACCTTTGAATATCCTAACTCAGATAATGAAGCCGTTTTCAAACAGGTATTTGCTGAGGGAAAATGGAAAGGCGAATTTAATTTTATCCATCCAAAGTCTGGTGAAAAAGTAAACCTGTTAAGCGGGATCAACCTCTTAAAAGACAAAGAAGGAATTATTAATGGGTTTATTATTACCAGTAAAAATATAACCGAACTAAAGAAAGCCGGTGAAATACTTCAGCAGTCTGAAAAAAAATACAAGCTGTTATTTAATAATAATCCAATACCAATGTTGATGACAACCATACCCGGGCTGGATATTATTGATGTTAATGAAGCCGCCGTAAAACAGTATGG
>JANOUJ010000004.1:0-6389 GCA_031416815.1 Chitinophagaceae bacterium | reverse complement strand
GACATTTCATTTGCAATAAATAAAATTCTTTTCTTTGTACTCATTTACGCTTGGTTTGTTGCTGTAATATTTTAGAAACGGCTGCAAAAGTACAATATTTATTCGGGAAAATCAGATTCAACAGGCATTTGAAGTGTAATTGATACCATTATGATATTATTTAAGAAAGCCCGTGATATCACCAGTTGGTTGCAAAAAAGCAAGGATACCGGCCAAAGTATAAGCTTCATTCCTACAATGGGCGCTTTGCACCAGGGCCATATTTCATTGATACAAGCTTCCAAACAAGCTCAAGCCATCTCAGTTTGCAGCATTTTTGTAAACCCGGCACAGTTTAACGAAGCCAAAGATTTTGATAGCTACCCTTCCACCATTGAAAAAGACATTGATGAATTGGAAAAGGCAGGCTGCGATGTACTTTTCCTGCCGTCGGTTTCTGAAATGTATCCCGAAGGAACAGCCAATTCAAAAACCTATGACCTTGGTTATTTAGAAACTGTTTTGGAAGGGAAATACCGCCCCGGGCATTTCCAGGGTGTTTGCCTTGTGGTGCATCGGTTGCTGAATATTATACCTGCCGATGATCTGTATCTCGGGCAAAAAGATTACCAGCAATGCATGGTAATTAAAACGCTGGTAGCGTTGGAGAAGATCAACACAAATATCCACATATGCCCTACTTTGCGGGAAGAAAGCGGGCTTGCTATGAGCAGCAGGAATATGAGGCTGAAAGTAGCAGACAAGCAACATGCGCATAAAATATTTGAGACCTTATCCTTTTTGAAAAACAATATCAGGCCGGGCGATTTAACGGAGTTAAAGCAAGCCGCTATTGATAATTTAACCGGTGCCGGTTTTAAAGTTGATTATGTTGAAATAGCCGATGCCGGTGACCTTGATATTATTAACTACTGGGATGGAAAGAGTAAACTCGTAGCAGTTGCTGCAGCATTTTTAGGTGAAATAAGGTTAATAGATAATTTGCTTTTGTAGAAATGATCCTGGATACTTGATCTAGTATCGACCTGCCTGCAACCAGCAACCACCATCAGTTCTCCTAACATCTTTTATAACTTAACTATTCCTTTCGTATTTTGTAAACCATTATGAACAAGCGGCTGATCTCCATATTACAATATTCATTTTTTTTGGGTGCCGGTATATTTTTGGTTTGGTGGCAACTCAGAGGAATGACTGCAGAACAAAAAAACCAATTTACGTCAGCGTTACGAAGTGCCAATTACTGGCTAATCATTCCTATTGTGGTTATGAGCCTGCTCAGCCATTTAAGTCGTGCATACCGGTGGAAACTGCTTTTGGAACCGCTGGCGTATTATCCAAAAATTAAAAATGCATTTGCCGTAACTATGGTTGGTTACCTGGCCAATGCAGCCATTCCCCGATTGGGAGAGTTGTTAAAATGTACTTTTTTGTCGAAATATGAAAAGATCAAGGTAGATAAGCTTGTTGGCTCTATTTTAATTGAACGCACATTTGACCTGTTCTGTTTTTTGATCTTCATTGGCATAACCGTTCTTATTCAGGTAGATAAAATTGGTGGATTTATAAGAGAAAAAATAGCATCGTTTGCAGCGGATGCCGCCATGCCGCTTTGGGCCAAGGGCCTGATTGCTGTCAGTATAATTCTCCTTATTTCATTTACTTTAAAATTCCTGGTTAAAAAATATCCGGAAAAGAAAACGATTGTTAGGGTAAATAATTTTTTTACAGGAATAGGTCAGGGTTTTACTGCCATAAGGAGTTTAAAAAAAAGAAACTGGTTTATTGCACACACATTGTTTATATGGGCCATGTATCTTTTACAAATATATGTAGGCTTTAAGGCGATGGAACATACAGTAGATTTGGATATAAGAGCAGCGTGTAGCGTGTTGGTGCTTGCAACATTTGCGATGATCATTACACCAAATGGCATCGGCCTGTTTCCTATTTTTGTAATGCAAACATTGATGTTATATGGTATTGATGGTGATTATGGAAAGGCATTTGGCTGGCTTATCTGGGGAGTAGCTACTTCAATTATACTGGTCGTTGGTTTTATCTGTCTTTTATTGCTTCCTTACATTAATAAAGTAAAAAATGAAAACAATACAAGCTATACCGGATAAGATTTTTACACTTACAGAACTAAAACTCCAGCTTAACCGCTGGCGCCTGCTTAATAGAAAGATAGTTTTCACCAACGGGGTCTTTGATATTTTGCATGAAGGCCACATTGCTTCTTTAAGTGAAGCAGCCCTTTACGGCCATGTTTTAATTGTCGGCATTAATTCAGATGCATCCGTAAAAAGGTTAAAAGGCGAAAGCCGGCCAGTTAACAATGAAGGATCCCGAACATTGCTGATGGCATCGCTGGTGATGGTGGATGCTGTTATCTTATTTGAAGAAGATACACCATTGAATTTGATCACTACTATTTTGCCCGATGTACTTGTAAAAGGCGGTGATTATACCATTGAACAAATTGTTGGCGCTACAGAGGTGATCGCCAATGGTGGCGAGGTTAAGATTGTACCGATACTGGAAGGTTTTTCAACTACCGGCATTATTGAAAGGATGAAAACCCCCGATAATTAATAGCTTTTTTTGCAAAAACTTAATATGGTTTTTAGCTACATTTAAACTCAAGCCCTTAAATTCGCCCCACTCATCCACAAAATCAGTTTGCTTGCAAAAGAGAAAGATCATTTTCAGAGATATAAGCTGGCTTTCGTTCAACAACCGTGTTTTACAGGAAGCAGCAGACGAAGAAGTTCCTTTAAGAGAACGCATTCGTTTCCTTGGTATATTTTCAAATAATCTTGACGAGTTTTTCCGGGTACGTGTGGGAGCGCTCAAGCGCATGATCGAATTTGGCAAGAAATCTAAAATGCATTTGGAACTCACTCCTGCCGCAATCATCGAAGAGATACAGGAAATTGTAATTGAACAGCAAAAAGAGTTTGAGCGCATCTGGAATGAAATCTTAAGAGAACTTAAAAAAGAAAGGGTTTACCTGGTTAAAGAAACACAGTTAAATAAAACACAGCAAGCCTTTATCCTGAATTACTTTAATGAAGAGATACGGAGCAATGTGATACCATTGATGATTGAAAGTATCCATAATTTTCCGGTATTAAATGACCGGTCAATTTACCTGGCCTGCAAACTTTCAAAAAAAGACAGGTCTATCCCCCAAAAATATGCATTGCTTTCGGTGCCCACCAGGCGGTTACCGAGGTTTATCATACTGCCATCAAAGAATGCAGATAAACAGATTATTTTACTTGAGGATATCATCCGTTTTTGCTTACCCAATATTTTTTCATTCTTTGGGTACGATACTTTCTCTGCCCATATCATTAAAGTTACCCGTGATGCAGAGATAGACATGGACAATGATATTGAAACGTCACTGATCCAAAAAATTGAAAAGGGGTTAAAGAACCGCAAGAAAGGTAAGCCGGTACGTTTTGTTTTTGATAAGGCCATCGACCCATCACTCCTTACCTACCTGGTTCGCCGGCTGGGTTTATTGCAAAAAGATAATCTTATCCCCGGCGGGCGCATTCATAATTTTGTTGACTTTATGAATTTTCCTGAATCGGTTTTCAATAAAAAAAGTCAGCGAAAAAAACCGTTCATCCACCCTGTTTTAAAAAATGTAACCAGCGTTACCAATATCGTTTTAGAAAAAGATGTGCTGTTACATTTCCCATATCATTCTTTCGATAGTATCATTGATCTGCTGCGTGAAGCAGCCATCGACCCGGAAGTGATCAGCATTAAAATTACCTGCTACCGCCTGGCCGACCGTTCAAAAATAATCAATGCACTAACCAATGCCGTACGCAACGGTAAACAGGTAACGGTGGTGCTGGAACTGCGGGCCCGCTTTGATGAAGAGGCCAACCTGGAATGGAAAAATGAACTGGAAGAAAACGGCGTGAAAGTATTACTGGGCGTACCGAATGTAAAAGTGCATGCCAAGCTATGTTTAATAAAAAAACGGGTTAACAACCGCACCATTCATTATGGTTTTGTTAGCACCGGCAACCTCAACGAAAAAACGGCAAAGGTTTACAGCGATGCCTGCCTGCTTACATCCGACCGGAATATTATGGCCGATGTAAATCGCATATTCAGTTACCTGGAACAGCCCAAGACAAGGATTGCGCTTTTACAAAACTGCAAAACGCTCATGGTTAGCCCAACGGGCATGAGACGGCAGCTAATACAATTAATAAATAAAGAAATAAAAACAGCAAAGCTGAAAAAGCCTGCGGCTATCACACTTAAATTAAACTCATTAAGCGATGAAATGCTCATTGATAAGTTGTATGAAGCTGCAAAAGCGGGCGTGGAAGTTAAAATGGTGATCAGGGGCATACTTTGTTTGCTTACTGAGAATAAAAAATTCAAACACCCGGTTCAGGCCATCAGTATTGTTGATGAATACCTGGAGCATTCCCGAATCATGATATTTCACAATGGTGGAAAAGAAAGAACATTCATTTCATCTGCCGACTGGATGGTACGCAATATTGATCACCGGGTAGAGGTTGCCTGCCCCATCTTTGAAAAAGATATTCAACAGGAGATAAAAGAAATCATCCAGATACAATTAAAAGACAATATCAAAGCAAGGATACTGGATAATGACCTCAGCAATCAGTATGTAAATCCACGTAACACAAAAAAAATACGCAGCCAGGTGGAGACCTATAATTATTTGTATCGCAAATCTTCTTAAATGTTTATTGGGTTACGCTCAGCATCCTGCGGACCGGTTTATTTGTTTATCCGTAAATTCGTACGAGTTGCTTTACTCTTTAACCATTAAACGAATAAACTAATTAACCAACTTGAAATTAGCAGCAATAGATATAGGAAGTAACGCAGCCCGATTATTAATTACAGAAGTAACTACGGGCGAAAACAAGGTGGCAGTTTTCAATAAGCTGAACTTAATTCGGGTGCCTTTACGCCTGGGTTTTGAAGTATTTGAGCATGGCCTCATCTCCAAACAAAAAACCGGGATGCTGATTCAAACGATGAAGGCATTTAAACATTTAATTAATGCATACGAGGTTAAACATGTGAAGGCCTGCGCAACCAGCGCCATGAGGGATGCAAAGAATGCAGAAGACATTATACGTAAAGTAAAACTGGAAACCGATATTGCCATTGAAGTGATCAGCGGCGATATGGAAGCAGGCCTCGTTTTTGAAAACCATATTGCCGAAACATTAGACAAAGAGCATAGCTACATGTACATTGATGTGGGCGGCGGCAGTACCGAACTTTCTTTCTTCAGCAATGGTGTATTTACTTTTAAAGAATCATTTAATATAGGCACCATCCGTTTATTACAAAACCAGGTGAATGAGAAAACCTGGGAAGTGATGAAGGAGATCATTAAGACCGTAACAAAAGGGCAAAATGAAGTAGTGGCTATTGGCAGTGGCGGCAACATCAACAAGATCTTCAGTATGAGCAAACGAAAGGAAGGCAAACCACTCACGCTTGAACTGCTTAGAGATTACCACAGAGAATTAAGCAGTGTAAGTTTAGAAGACAGGATGAGGCTTTATAATTTGAGAGCCGACCGTGCAGATGTAATTATACCCGCTTTACTGATCTATTCCAATGCCATGCGCTGGGCCGGCGCCACCGAAATGTATGTACCAAAAATTGGTTTGGCTGATGGATTGATACAACATATGTGGGAGGAGTTGAAATGATCCTGAGCGGAGTCCAAGGATGTGCAGCACTGAGCGAAGTCGAGAAACAATAACCCTAATAACGGTGTTTATTTTTTTGTCAGCCCGGCTTCATTAATTCTACGTACTGTGGTGGCACAGTTACCCCGAAAGCTTTCAGGGCACTCTTGTACTACAAATTATATTGAGCTTTCCTTAACATTTTTATAGAATAACTTCAACTTCTCATCGTTAAATCTGCATGACAAAAAAACTCATCCTTATATTTCTTTTTACTAACCAGATTTTATTTGCCCAGAACAAAACACAGCCTACTCAATTTGATAAATTTGTAAATAAGCCCACGATTGAATGGGCAATTTATGCAAGCGATACTATAAACTTTACCAGTGCAAATTTAAATATCTTGCTCTTAAAGCGCCTCAGTAAAAGTGAGATCAAGGCATCCATGCCGGTTGAAAGCAGAACAGATGGGGCTGATAAAATAACATACAGCCCACTGGATTCAATAGACCAGGCTTTTTACGGAGACCGCATAAATATTCTAATGGATTCTACAGGCACCGAGTATTTTGTTAAACGTGACGTACCGGAAAAAGACAGTTCCAATTTTACGCTCACTGAAGTAATACAGATATTGTACGTCGAAAAAGGGATTTTAAAAAG
>JANOUJ010000003.1:0-9692 GCA_031416815.1 Chitinophagaceae bacterium | reverse complement strand
GTGCAATCTGCTCACTCCGGTTCCATACTTTTTCAACAAAAGGTCAGGTTGTATTATAACGGTAAGTTTCAATCCCAATGTTTTTAAGCTGTTTTTCAATATCAAGCGTTGTACCAAAGGCCGGGATGATGACCACATCATCTTTTGTTAAGGTTTCAAACGGAATAACCTGCTTGCCATAAGTATCCTGTAAAAACTGAACGCCTTTTTCGACCAGATCAGCATTCACCTGCGGATTGTGGATCATTTCACTCAGTAAAAAAATACGCTTGCCTTGATTTTCTTCAATAGTCCGGAATGCAATTTCAATGGCATTCTCCACACCATAGCAAAATCCAAAATGCCGGGCCAGGTAAATTTTAAGCAAGCCATAATCCAGGAGTGTAGGAGTGAAATCCTTTTTCATCTTATCCTGCTCCCTGCGTTTATCTTTTATGGCAGCTATTAAGGGGCTGCGGTATATTATGGGGACATCAAACTTTTTCATAAGAATTTATAACAAATGCAAAGGTACATTGTTGATATCGAAAATAAAGGGTTGAGCATTTTCAAAGATCCAGTGCTTACATTTGAATAAGTATCTAACCTGATTTAGCAATGAATAATGAATTATACACGAGAGCCGATTGGATTGGCAATACCAATATTTATGAAGTAAACATCAGGCAATACACTCCTGAAGGAAGCTTCAATGCTTTTGCCGCATCATTACCGCGGTTAAAAGATATGGGTGTGGAGGTGCTCTGGCTCATGCCCATTCACCCAATTGGCAAAACTAACCGCAAAGGGGTATTGGGCAGTTATTATTCCATATCGGATTTTAAAGGAATAAATCCTGAATTTGGCACGGAGGCTGATCTTAAAAAGCTGGTAAAACTTGCACATGATCTTGGTATGAAAATTATTTTGGACTGGGTTGCCAATCATGCTTCATGGGATAATGTATGGACCAAAGACCACCCGGAATATTTTATAAAAGATGAAGATGGAAATTTTAAAGCACCATATGACTGGACGGATGTTATTCAGATAGATCACGCCAATGAAGCAGAACAGGAAGCGATGATCGACGCCATGAAATATTGGATTAGTGACTTTGATATTGATGGATTCAGGGCCGACCTGGCGCACCTTACACCGCTGGCATTCTGGAAAAAAGCCAGGACTGCCATTGAGCCTTTAAAGCCTAACCTCTTCTGGCTCGCCGAATCAGAAGAGATAGATTACCACGAGGTTTTTGATGCTACATTTACCTGGGAGTGGATGCACTGTACAGAAAGTTATTACAAGGGAAAGACCGGGATTAATAATTTATTTGATGTGCTTGCAAAGTATGATGCCACATTTCCTGAATCGGCACATCGTTTATATTTTACCAGCAATCATGATGAAAATACCTGGAACGGAACCGGATTTGAAAAGTATGGAGATATGCTGAAATGCCTGTGTGTATTCAGTTGTACCTGGAACGGGATACCATTGATATACAGTGGGGAAGAAATGCCCCTTAACAAACGCCTGCAGTTTTTTGAAAAAGATACCATTGCCTGGACAGGCGAATACCAGTTTCATGAATTTTATAAAACTCTGTTAGCCCTTCGCAAAAGTAATCCTGCATTGTGCTCTGCCGATCCGGCTGTTACGACTTTTCATATTATTACTGAAGGTGGTAAAAACATCATGGCTTACCTGCGAAAAAATGATTTTAATGAAGTACTGGTTTTCTTAAATTTAAGTAAGGAACCTGTTGCCTTCACCATCAAAGATTTGCTAATTAATGATCACTATATCAATGTATTTAACAGATCGGAGCATTATCTGCAAACGGGATCATTTTTAAAAATGCAACCCTGGGATTACCTGATCTATGAAAGAAAGATGTAAGCATAAAAAAAGGACAACAATATCGTTGCCCCTTTTTATGAATTCAATTTTTTAATTATTATCTATTATCCAGCGAAAGTGGATATTCATACACACCATCATAACCGGGATAAAATCCGCTGATGGTTATACTTTTATTTATCCCAACAGCAGCTTTCATATCATCAACACTCTTCACCTCTTTTTCATTTACTTTTAAAATAATAAAACCATCCTTCATCCGGGTCTGGTCATTGATCACACCTTCATTTATCTTCTTAACAATAACCCCACCTGCAATGCCATATTCCCGGGCCCTTTTACCATCAAGCGTCGTAAATTCGGCGCCCAGTGTTTCCAAAACTGCATCTGCTTTTACTATGTCGTAATTACCGGCCTTATTTTTTAAAGTTACCAATACGGTATTTTCTTTCCCGTTCCTTAAATAGGTTACCGGCAATTTGTCTCCTGGTTTCTGGCGGCTTACTACGCCCTGCATTTCCGCACCATTGCTAATCTCGATACCATTTACTTTTTTTAGGATATCTCCTTTTCGAATACCGGCTTCATAAGCCCCACCATCCTGCGGTACATCTGAAACATAAATGCCTTCTGCATTGGAAGGAACCCCCTGCCTCTTTTTATCGTCTTCCGTTAAATCGCTGGCGTTTACATAGCTCACTCCTAAAAATCCTCTTTGTACCGTTCCAAATTTAATCAGGTCATCCACCACTTTTTTTACAATATTAACCGGTATGGCATAAGAGTACCCCGAATAGTAACCTGTTGGCGAGGCAATGGCAGAATTAACCCCCACCAGTTTACCATCTGTATTAATGAGTGCTCCACCACTGTTACCCATGTTTACTGCGGCATCTGTTTGTATAAATGATTCAACGCCCGATGCAGGGTTGCCGCTCTTGTCCTTATTGAGCCCAAGTGACCTAGCTTTGGCACTGATTATACCTGCCGTTACGGTCGTTTCTAAATTTAACGGATAACCAATCGCCAAAACCCATTGCCCGATCTTTACATCATCCGAATTGCCATAAATTAAGAAAGGTAAACCTGCCGCTTCTACTTTAATTACTGCCAGATCGTAAGACGGATCGGTACCAATAACTTTTGCTTTGTAGCTTTTTTTATTGCTGAGTGTAACAGTTATTTCATCCGCATTGTCAACCACATGATTGTTGGTTACAATAAAGCCATCATCACTAATGATAACACCTGAGCCACTGGCCCTTTGCTCCGGTATAACACCACCACGGCCACGGCCAAATAACTGGTTAAGCATATCATCATCAAAAATATCGCTGAAGGGATTACTGGGTTGCTGCCTTTTGGGTAAACTATTGTTTACCTGTTTAGCATTTGTTTTAGTTTTTATATGAACAACTGCCGGAGTAGCTGCCTGGGCTGGCGCTGTAAAATCAATGGCGTTTGCTGGAGCCGGGTTGCCATCAAATAAGCCTGCAAATTTATAATTTGTCGGTACAACACCAACCTGCTGACCTGCGTAGGTGTTGCCGTTTTTAACATAAGTTCCATAGCCCCAAATAACGGAGAAGGCTGTTATCGCACTAATTGCAACTGTATAAAAAATTTGCTTCAATTTCATTTTTCGTAGGTTTTATTTAAATCAACAATTTTGTAAGGTTTTTGTTTTAGTATTTTAATCATCAACTCCTATGCCTGTTAATACAAAATAACGAAGCAATGACAAAATGTACTTTACCAACTGACATGTTTAACAATTAATTAGGAAGAGTTTCGTAGATTAATTTTTTTACAAATCAAACTAATCTTTCCCGGTAATTTCTTTATGTCACTCCCGGCTTTGGAGTTTCCCAGGGTGAGGTCATAAAGTTAACAAAAATTGCAGCGTATCAACCCCATCGGCATAATCCATTAAACCAGGGCATTGCGCCTGCCCGAAAGCGACACCTGAATGGCCGCAAATACATTGTATGTCCTCACTGGTGGTTAATTGATCAAGCAGTTTTTTTTCATCCTCATAAAAACTGTAGTGGAGCAGGCTGATGGCTGAAAAAATGGCATCGTTTTCAATTAATAAAATGCTGTCATTGGTCATATAAAAAACATTATTGAGCAGTGCAATGGATAGTTGGTAATCATAATTATTTTTAAATTTATGATGATCAGCAAAGTATTTATAGTTGTCAAAAGCTCTTAACAGGGGAACAAAATCATAACCTGGCGGAACAAACAATTTGGTGACGTTCCTGCAACCCAATCCGAAATATTGGTGTACATCATCTGATAAAAGTTTTAATTCATCGGGCGTTTCATTCCCCGTTAAAACAGCCACTGCTGTGCGGTTACGGCGTATGATACTGGGGTATTTTGAAAAATACTGTTCAAAATACCTGGCTGAATTATTACTGCCGGTAGCAATGTAAGCATCGCAACCTTTTAGCATGTCGGCGAAAGAAATATATGTTGCTGTAGATGGCTCCCATTCGATCATTTTTTCAACCAGGTGCTTCAGCAATACATCATCTTTAGAAGATAATTTGATTGTTTGTTTATGCCCGCTAATGAACACCGATAGAAAATCATGAAAGCCTACCAATGGAATATTTCCGGCCATTACAATCCCGATGTTTTTTCCACCTACATTATCATCAAGATGATAATGCAGGGCCCATTTTTCAAGTTTTTCTTTTTGCAAAAATTCCCTGCAGATATTATGTACAGCCAGATCAATAAAAGTTTCGGTAAACCACCCGTTTTGAAAAGATGCCTTAGTTTTTATATTTTGCCATGCTTCCCCATCAGCCAATAAATATTTTTGTAACGCTTGTAATAATTCAATTCGTTTTTGTAAATTCATATTGTTATTGTTAAATTGCAGAACTTCCATAAGGGGGTTTTAAAAAACAAAATTACGATAGATGGCTATAAAGATCACAGAAGAATGTATTAATTGCGGTGCCTGCGAGCCCGAATGTCCGAACAATGCTATTTATGAAGGCGGTGTTGAATGGGCCATGGCGGATGGCACGAGCATTAAAGGAACGGTTACCATGATGGATGGAACACCGGTTGATGCCAATCAGCGCCATGCGCCCGTAAGCATGGATATTTATTACATAACACCAAACAAGTGTACCGAGTGCCAGGGATTTCATGAGGAGCCGCAATGTGCTGCTGTTTGCCCGGTTGATTGTTGTGTGCCAGACGAAATGTATGTTGAAACTGTTGACCAGTTGCTGGCTAAAAAAGAGAAGATGCATCTATAACGTGAATTGTGAATCGTGAGACGTAAATAAACTCACGTTTCACGTCCAATGACTCACGAAATAAATATTTTAATCCGCCTTTGGCGGGTATTACAGGCAGGTGATATTTCCTGCATCATGGCGAGGGTATTTGTAAAAATACTTTCGCCTTTTTAGTTTCACTTGTTTTGATTAATTTGTTGTATGAATAAAATTTTATTTTCGGTTGCAGCAGTGCTGATGTTCGCCTCATGTACATTCCGGCGTGACAAAGAAAATAAATCTGATGCCTTAGCAAAGCTGGAAATGATGGACGCTGACAGAAGGTTTTCGAAAATGAGTGAAGAAAAAGGAATGAAAGCGGCCTTTATTGAATACCTCGATAGTAACGGCGTTTTACTGAGGCCCGGCCACCTGCCAATTGCCGGCGCTGATGCAGTTGATTTTCTTATCCAACAAAATGATGGAGATTTTACCATGACCTGGGAGCCCAAAGATGGCGTGATAGCCAGATCGGGTGAATTGGGCTACACGTATGGTGTATATGCAATGAGGCCATCGTTAAAAGACACCGTTATTTACGGTACTTATGTAAGTATCTGGAAAAAAGAAAAAGGCGGCAAGTGGAAGTATGTGCTGGACAGTGGCAACGAAGGCATCGGTGAAAATATCTTTGAGCAATGATGCAACCTTTTGATAAAATGTTAAATCACAAAAAAATCCCTGGCTTACACCTAAAAATATCAATCCGTAATCTATATTTCGTTTCTTTGTAAAACAACCTTTAGCAATCCAGATGAAGCAAAAAATAGCATTGATAACCGGCGGCTATTCCGGCGAGGCAGTTATATCTTACAAAAGCGCCGATAATATTGAAAGGAACCTCGATACTGATAAGTGGGAAACTTATAGAATTGATATCAACCCCACAGGTTGGAATTACCTGGCTCCCGATGGAGAAAAAATTCCTGTTGATAAGAACGATTTTAGTATTACCCTTGCCGGAGAAAAAATAAATTTTGATGCCGTACTTGTGGGCCTGCATGGCACACCTGGCGAAGATGGTAAACTACAGGGCTATTTCGATACACTCGGCATTCCTTATACCAGTTGCGATACAGCCACTTCTGCCTTAACTTTTAACAAGCGTTATACCGTTGCTGTAGCTGCTTTTGCCGGGATACATGTTGCCAGGTCTGTTCATCTTTTTAAACACATACCGGTTAGTACCGAAAGTATTTTAGCTACGCTGACGTTACCTGTTTTTGTAAAACCAAATAACGGCGGCAGCAGCATTGGTATGAGTAAAGTAAAAGAAGCGGAAGCCTTGCAGGCAGCGCTGGATAAAGCTTTTGCAGAAGATGACCAGGTATTGGTAGAAGAATTTATTAAAGGGAGGGAATTGACGATTGGTGTTTTTAAATCAAAAGGAGAAGTGATCGCCTTGCCCATTACCGAGATCATTGCTAAAAATGAATTTTTTGATTACGAAGCTAAATATGAAGGCGCCAGTGAAGAAATCACTCCGGCAAAATGTGATGAGTCGATCGCTGAAAAAATAAGAACCGAAGCAAAAAAAGCTTATGCAGTTTTTAATTGCAGTGGATTGGTAAGGATCGACTTTATTTATGACGAAGCTTCGGGTAATCCGTTTATGCTGGAGATAAATACAGTGCCCGGCCAAAGCGAAGCAAGCCTGGTACCGCAACAGGTTGTTGCCATGGGTTGGACGCTGAAAGCGTTTTATACTGCTTTGTTGGAAGAATGCTTCTATAAAAAATAAGTCTGTAAACGAATAAAAATATTAAATTAACAGCGTGTTTAAAACTCTTACCAATAAGCCCTTTTGGGTAAACCTTTTAGCAGCCATTGTTATTGCAGTACTGATCATCTTCCTGTTTTTAAAAATGCTGGGCTGGTTAACCAAGCACGGCGCTTATTTAAAAGTACCGGCTGTTGTTGGTATGAACACCAACCAGGCGGTTAAACTGCTGGAAAAAGAGGGCTTTGATGTTTATATCCAGGATTCAGTTTTTACCGATACCGCCAAACGGGGTGTGGTTCTAAAGCAATTGCCCGATCCAAATGCCACGGTAAAAGTAAACCGTACAGTTTTTATTACGGTTAACAGGTATGTGCCTCCCATGCTGGATATGCCTAAACTTGAAGGTCAGAATCTTTCATTTGCAATAAGAATGCTTGAACGAAATCATTTAAAACTGGGCGATACTACCTTCAGGCCCGATTTTATGATGGGCTCTGTATTGGAACAACTTTATAATGGCGTGCGAATTCCTGAAAAAGCAAAAATACAATGGGGCAGCCGCGTTGATCTTATAATCGGAGGGGGATTGGAAAAGAAAGAAATGCCGGTTCCTTCTTTGACCGGTTTGACCTTTGCCCAGGCGAAAGCTTTGTTGGATGAAAATGGTATCAGCTTTGGCGCTATTATTCCTGATGGCATTATTACAGATACCGCTTCAGCGTACATCATCAAACAAAGGCCCGAAAGACTTGATGTAGATAATTTTTTGATCTACATCCAGTCGGGACAGTTGATGGACGTTTGGATATCGCAGATCATGAGAAACCCTGTAGATTCTGCAACAGATAAAAAAAATAAATTACCATGACAACGATCACGATTGATGAAGTAAAAACCCGTGTTGATGCCGGAGAAAAGATAAACCTGGTTGATGTAAGGGAACCTGATGAAAGGGCTGCATTCAATATCGGTGGCCATTTTATTCCGCTGGGGCAAATACAGATGATGCTGATAGATGATATTGATAATTTAAAAGATGAAGAAGTAGTTTGCTATTGCCGCAGCGGCAAAAGAAGTATGCAAGCCTGCATGATGCTTGAAACATTTGGCTTTACCAATGTTAAAAATTTGGAAGGAGGCATGGTGGGGTGGCAGGAGAAATTTGGAGGCTAAAGCCGATACTCGATTCTGGATACTTGATTTTGGAAAGAGCCTGTTTATTCAAAAAGCATTTAGTTTAGCTGAGTCCATCCAGCATCCAGCATCCAGTATCCAGTTCTAGAACTTCAAATTCACCCCTAACATAAAATTAAACCCAGCCATCGGGAAATAGAAATTTTCTGTGGTTAAATCTCCACCATAAATATAACTGAAGCTGTAACCGTTGGGCTCGTATTTTTTACTGAATACATTATTTAGTTGCAGAATTAAATTGGTCTCCTTAAATATTTTACTTTTTATCAGATAACTCAGCCTGATATCCTGCAAATAAAATGGATTTAAACTCCTGGAGTTTTGAGCAGTGTTGTCTAAATATTGCCTGCCAACATATTTGCTGATCAAACTGATCTCCGCATTTTTTACTGGAATAACGTTGATGTTTCCTCCTGCGATCACCGAAGGTGAAAATGAAATAATTGTTTTGGGATAAAATTTTGTTTGCTGCCCGCCGTTATCATAGTCATCCAGGTACTCTGTAAAATCCTTTATTTTATCTTCGCTGAAAGTGATGTTGGCCGCTACATTTATCCATTTATTAATGGTTGCCCGGCCCTGCATTTCTAATCCTGCCCGGTAACTTTTTGCAATGTTGGTACGTGTATAAGCACCCACATCATTTATTTTACCGGTTAACACCAATTGGTTTTGGTAGTGCATGTAATAGAGATTGGCACCGAAGGCATAGCCAGCTCCTTTTCTTTCTATGCCCAGCTCAATATCATGCAGGCGCTCTGGCTTTGGTTGCTGGTCATTACCGGCTTCAAAGTCATCACGGTTGGGTTCTTTGCCTGCAAGCGCATAAGAAAGATAAGCTTGCCAGGTTTTGTTTGTGTAGGTAATACCTATCTTGGGATTCAGAAAAGAATAGGTTTCTTTTATTTTCAATCCAGGATTATTCCTGAAACCATTAATGCGGTAGTCAATATTTCTGAATTGCACATCAACAAAGCTTTGCCAGTTACGATTCCATTGCTGTATCCATTTGTTATAAATTGAAAGATCTTTTTTATGCGCTTTTAAATTATACCAGCGATAACCTGCCGGCACCCCAGCCTGCACAGCAGCCCATTTAATATCTCCATAATGTTTACCATCATAAGCATTGGAGCCGCCACCAAAAATTACCTGTGTCTTATTCTTTTTATACTGAAGCGAAAAAATAGTTCCATAAAAATAATTGTCTAACCAAAGCCTGCGTACCAGGTCTGTATTGGTAATGGTATTCATGCCATCAAAATAATCAGGCAGACCATAAGCTGATAAACTTTCATTGGCCTTATATTGTTCGTAATAACCTTTGCCTCTTGTTAAAAAGCCGGCAATATTTCCCTTCCAGCTACTGTTGAATTTGTGGTTATAAAAAAGCTGGTAATGGGTTTGTGTATAGTTGTCGGTTTCATTATCGTAAGGCTCGCCGGGCCTTTCATTACCACTGGGATTATTGGTTCGGTTGGTCTTCAATAAATATTCGGCCACGCCATTCCATGCCTGGTATGTTTTTTCTTTTCCTGAGAACACATTTAATCTTAAAGAATTGTTTTCGCTTACAAAAGCGATGCTCCCGTAAAAGGATTTAAGATCAGACCTAGCCCTGTCTA
>JANOUJ010000002.1:0-4513 GCA_031416815.1 Chitinophagaceae bacterium | reverse complement strand
AAAAATACTACTACATTAATTCAAGTAATATTTGGTGATAGCAGATATATTAACAATAATTAAATAACAAACGCGCCGGTTGGCGTAAATCGGGTTATGAACGCAATAATTTTTACAGCAATCTGGGGGGTGATGATGATGCTGGGCGGTGCTTTTATTAAAAGTAAGACCATCCCCAAATACCTGGCAATTTTCGGCCTGGCTGCAATCATTATTGCCAACTGTTTACAAATGAATTCGGGCATGCCATTTTTTGACGTTGATGTAAAAAACATGTTGCACTTCAACAGTTTTAATTTAACCTTCATCAATGTGGCTTTTGGCTGTACACTGCTTTTCTTTTTGTTGAATGGAAGAGATATTGAAAAAGTGGGTGAAAATGTTTCTGAATATTTTGCATTAATATTTTTTATTTTATGCGGCATCGCCATCATATCAACCTTCAATTCATTGCTGATGTTGTTTATTGGTATCGAAATTGTTTCTATCCCTTTATACATTTTAACCGGCAGCGATAAAAGGAATTTAAAAAGCAATGAAGCGGCACTGAAATATTTTTTGATGGGTGCATTTTCTACGGGTATCATGTTATTGGGTATTGCTTTTTTGTATGGCGGCAGTGCAACCGGTTCATTTTATATTGATAGTATCATTGGTGGCAACGCCCCCATGCCGGCCATGATCGGGGCCGGGCTGGTATTGTTATTAATTTCCATGTCCTTTAAAGTTTCGGCAGCTCCTTTTCATTTCTGGACACCCGATGTGTATGATGGCGCACCCACGGTATTCACTTCCTTCATGGCCACCATCGTAAAAGTCGCGGCATTTTTTGCATTTGTCCGCTTATTTGAGAATGCTTTTGGCAGCATGCATACACAGTGGCAAACACTTATTGTAATTCTTATTGCCGCCACTTTGTTAATAGGAAACCTCACCGCAGTTTTTCAGCAAAGTGTAAAACGCATGCTGGCTTATTCCAGTATTGCGCAGGCGGGTTTTATGCTGTTTTCTTTATTTGCATTAAATACCCTGGCCAAAGAAGGTCTGGTATTGTATGCAGCAGCTTACAGCCTTGCAAGCATCGGCATCTTTGCTATTTTAATAAGAATGAAAGATCACAGCATTGATGGTTTTAATGGCCTGGGTAAACAACAGCCGTTGTTGGCAGTTACTGCTACTATATTTCTTTTATCATTAACCGGTATTCCGTTAACGGCCGGTTTCCAAAGCAAGTTTTTTATGCTGATGGCTGCTGTGCAAAACGGGCATCATATCTGGCTGGTAATTTTTGCGGTGCTTTGTGCAGCTATCAGTGCTTATTATTATTTCAGGGTGATACAGGCCATGTTCTTTAAAGAAAGTGCAGCAGATACAATATTGGCTGATGATATAACACCAGCTTTTAAAATGTTACTTGTTCTTACTGCTATATTCATTATTGTTTTAGGATTATTCCCTCATTTCCTTACAAACTGGTTATATTTTTAACCACACCACTCATAAAAAGTTTGCAACTTAATTGTGAGCAGTTGTTAACTTTAGCTGGCATAACATCACCCAATGACTTTTAAAGATACGCTTGCACTATCCTGGCGCAATATTTCGGGCAATAAATTAAGAACTGCCATAACCGTAGCCATTATTGCATTGGGCATCTTTGCATTGATCCTCATCATTACTTCCATTAAGGCAGCCAGTAACAGCCTTACCACCAGTTTCTCAACCATGGGGGCCAACTCTTTCAGTCTTCGGTTTAAAGACCGAAATATACGTATTGGTAGCGGGCAGCAGCAGGAAAGTAATAAGACAAGTAAATCGGCATTGAGGGAAAAGAAAAGCAATATGGGTAAGGTTATTACTTATGATGAGGCAAGGGCTTTTAAAAAGCGGTATCAGTTTCCGGCTAAAGTGGGCCTGGCGCTGGGAGGGCCAAGGAATATTGTTTGTAATAATGACCGTAAAAAAACCAATCCCGATGTAAGGGTTATAGGTGGTGATGAAAACTACCTCGAACTGAACGGGTACAATATTGCCCACGGCCGCAATTTTACCGAAACAGAAATTGAATCGGGCAGAAGCATCTGTATGCTGGGAAGTGGTACGGCAAAAAAATTATATCCCGATAATCCCGCAAAAGCCATCGATAAGGTAATAAATGTGGATCATATTCCATACCGGGTTATAGCCGTGCTTGAAGAAAAGAGTTCCAGCGCATTTTTTAATACCAGTAAAATTGTTATCACTTCTTACAATAATATCCGGAGATTGTATGCAACCCAAAACTCATCGTTTAATATAGGGGTAATGGTTTCTGATCTGAAAATGATGGATGCAGCCATTGGCGAAGCCAAAGGAACTTTCCGGCCGATAAGAAAGCTGAATGTGAAGGATGAAATTAATTTCTACATAGATAAGAGCGATAGTATTGCTGAGGCCTTGCTTACTAACCTTGGTTTTTTGGAAAAAGGAACGATCGGCATTGCCTTTATTACTTTAATTGGGGCAGCTATTGGCTTAATGAATATTATGCTGGTGGCAGTAAATGAACGCACCAAGGAAATAGGGTTGATAAAAGCACTGGGCGGAACCAGTAAAGATATCAGGGCCCAGTTTTTGTATGAGTCTATTTTGATTAGTTTGCTTGGTGCTGTTGCAGGAATCATTGCCGGCGTTTTACTTGGCAATGTTGTTGCTATCCTATTAAAAACAGGCTTTGTGGTGCCTTGGGCCTGGGTTATTGCGGGCATATTTGTATGCTCTTTTGTGGGTCTTGCTGCCGGTTTATATCCTGCTTATAAAGCTTCAAAATTAGATCCTATTGTGGCTTTACGGTATGAGTAGCAATTAATTGGTTTTTACTGTTCCAGGTATATTTAATTTGATTTTTTCTAATATTTTATAGATTTCCACATGAATTTTGTGTAAATAATTCAATTTAGCATCGTAAAAAAATATTTCTAAAATAATTTTTTTGTAGGTTGTAACTTTCAATTAATTATTTAACTTGTGCATCTTGTTTCTATATATGAAAGTGTATTAATGTTGTTCAAGTTAAAAATCAAAAGAAAAAACTTACCCATCATTAAACGTAAACCAAACTTTTTACAAACTAAAAACTAGAATTTTATGGCAGAGACTACAGCAACTGTAAAACCAACAACTTCAGTTCAGGCAAAAAAATCAAGCAACATCATTTCTTTACTGGCTCCGGTATTATGCGTGCTAGCAGGCTATTTGATCTGGCGATTTATATTGGGAAATCCCGATAATTTTGGCCAGCCGCACGACGCTAAAGATGCTGGTTGGTTCTGGCCTGGTCGTCACGATCCCAAAACAGCTTTAAGTAAAATGTACCTGGGTGGTATTATCGTACCTATCCTTATTGGTACTTTCTTAACCATGTTGACTTTTGTAATTGAGCGCTTCATGACGATCTCAAAAGCAAACGGTACTGGCAACAATGCAGACTTTGTTCGTAAGGTGCAATACCAGTTGGCTAACAAAAATATTGACGCAGCCCTGGCAGAATGCGATAAGCAAAAAGGATCAGTAGGAAATGTAATGAAGGCCGGTTTACACCGCTACAAAGAAATGATCGGTAATACCGAATTAAGCACCGATCAAAAAGTTATGTCTATCCAAAAGGAAGTGGAAGAAGCCACATCTCTTGAATTACCTATGCTGGAAAAAAATCTGGTTTTCCTTTCTACCATTGCTTCGCTGGCAACCTTACTTGGTCTGTTAGGAACGGTTGTAGGTATGATCCGTGCATTTGGTACATTAGGACAGGACAGTGGTGGTGCAGGTTCAGCAGCTGCATTGTCAGTTGGTATCTCTGAGGCCCTGTATAACACTGCTTTGGGTATCGGTACATCGGCATTTGCCATTATGTTTTATAACATCTTTACAACTAAGATAGACGGTATAACCTATGGTATTGATGAATCTGGATTTACTTTAACGCAAACCTTTGCTTCTCTGTACAAATAATGGTATGGATTCAGCAGCATTTTGCATCTAATATAAGCTACCTAGTTTTAGCGAAGTAGTTAAGAAAAATTAAAAACAGATAAACATGCCAAAAGTTAAAATACCACGTAAGAGTACAACCGTTGATATGACGGCTATGTGTGATGTGGCTTTTCTGCTGTTGACATTTTTTATATTGGCAACAAAACAAAAACCACCCGAAGTGCTTAGTGTTAAAACACCCACTTCTGTGTCGAGCAAGGCAGCACCTGATAAATCAATATTAATTACCCTTACCAAAGAAGGTAAAGTGTTTTTAATGCTGGGCGATGAAACAAGAAAGGCTGCGATCATCGATGATTTTAATACCACAAGGGGGCTGCAATTAACACCAGCCGAACTTGCAAAGCTTAAAAAAACAGAATACATTGGTTTACCGGTAAATCAACTTAAATCATCATTAAATGCTAGCCAGGAAATTCCGGCTACTGCAATGGCGGGCATACCAACGGACAGCACCAATAATGAACTGGCTTTCTGGATT
>JANOUJ010000001.1:0-2140 GCA_031416815.1 Chitinophagaceae bacterium | reverse complement strand
CGTTATGTGTATCTACAACAATTGAACTGAAGTGGAGTTTTTTATACGATTGTGCCGAAGCAAAAAGGCAATTGACAATAAGCAACAGGCAAATGAATATTTTTTTGTACATCGCTTATATTTAAAAAATGGGGGAATGTTTTTTAAATATAAGCAGAGTTTATGAAACGATATATCCTTTCTTACTTTGCACCTGTTTGAAAGTGTTAAAAGCATCATCGGCTTCATAAAAAAAAGCCCTGACCTGATGTCAGAGCTTTAACCTGTACATAATAAAAAATCTACCTTCTTTTATACAGTTAATAATTATCTGCATGCAATTATGACATAAGCAAAATTGGTTCTAACTGTTCCAAATACCATACAGTCAGAAAGGTATTGTCCTGCAGGTAATGGTACGTTCTTTAAATTTCCGTAACAGTCAATATATTGTACCCGGTATTCAGCCTTCCCCTGATTTGTTTCCAGATTGGTAATAGTAAAACAATGAGTATCCCCCGGGGCTTGAACAATTGGCGAATTTGTAAGCTGAGAGTCTGGTGTTGTATCAACTTTTGAACAGCCAATAAATAGGAAAGAAGCAGTAATGGCCAGAATAAGTAACTTTTTCATAATTTTTATGCCCGTTTTTTTCGGTGGGCAACCGTTTTGGTTAATTTTTTATTTTTTTACGAGAAGAAATAAATGCTCTTTGTGCGGTTAACAAATTCCAACAACTACTATGGTATAGGCAAAATTGGTGGTAATAACATTGCTGCCCAGGCAAAGGGTAATACTTTGTCCCATGTTTAAAACCACGCTCTGAACTGCATTGTTCTGGTCGGTATATGTTAACCTGTATTCCACTATACCCCAATTGGTTTCGGTATTGGTAATGGTATAGCGTTGAGGATCAGAAACAAGCGCGGGTTTTAAAGATGAGGATGAAATGGTGCTGCTTTGTGGAGCCGGAGTTGGTTCAACTTTAGAACAACTGGTGAATGTAAAGAAAGATGCTGCGGCAATAACTAGTAATTTTTTCATAATTTTTATGCCCGTTTTTTTCGGTAGGCGACCGTTTTGGTTAATTTTTTATTTTTTTACAAGAAGAGAATAATGCTCCTGTTGATGATGTAAAAGTATTTTGGGAATAAAATTTTTATGCGACGCTTTGAGCCAGAAACCCTTAAGTTTGGGACATGCTAAAACGACCTGAAATGCAGCAGGGGCAAGGCTCTCAAATTTGGGCCAGATGTTCTTAAGTTTGGGACAAAGCGATCAATTTCAGGAAGGTTTGTTCTTCTCAATATATTCCGAAGGAGTAAGGCCATATAGATCTTTAAAGCACTGGCCAAAATAGGAGGGGCTTTCAAAGCCGGTGCTGTATGCGGTATCGGCAATATGATTTCCGGATCGCAACATGGCTGCGCCCTTTTTTAATCGGTATTGTTTTATTATTTCGCTGGGCGGTAAGCCAAGCACAGCAGATAATTTCCTGTTCAATGTTCTGCGGCTAAGGGCGAGCTTTGTGGCCAGGAATTCAACACCAAGTTGTGAGTCATCAATAAATTCATCAATGATGCTGTAAACAGATTGTACAAATTCATCCTGCACAACCGGTTCATCAGATTTAGTTTCGGGTTGCGCCAACTGGCTCCTGAAGTATTGTTTTAGTTTTTCCTGCCTTTCTAAAAGATTATGAATGCGTAATAATAATTCATCAACCTGGAAAGGTTTGGTGATATAATCATCGGCACCGCTGCTCAACCCTTCAATCTTGCTGCTGACTGCTGACTTAGCAGTAAGCAGCACAACGGCGATATGAGCGGTAAGGGGGTTGGCTTTTATGGCAGTACATAATTCATTGCCATCCATACCGGGCATCATTACATCGCTGAGTACAATATCCGGTATTTCGTTCTGGCAAAGTTCCCAGGCATCTGTACCATTTGCGGCTGTAATTACCCTGTAATTTTTTTGCAGGCTTCCGGCAATAAAATCATTCAGATCAGGATTGTCTTCTGCAACCAATATCAACGGAGCTTCGGCAGGCGATACCATATTTTCTTCTATTGAAGAACCAATAGCTTCAATTGGTTGCAGGGTTGTTTTTTGAGGAATGATCAGCGCTGCCGCTTCTGCACCAGTTGCCATTTCAACA